>JANNFT010000003.1:0-8778 GCA_031380185.1 Pseudomonadota bacterium | reverse complement strand
CACGTTGTTTGAGGAATTCGGTTTTAACTACATCGGCCCAATCGATGGCCACGACACCGAGGTGTTAGTCGCCACCTTGGCCAACATCAAGAAGTTGCGCGGGCCGCAGTTCTTGCATGTGGTGACAAAAAAAGGCAAAGGTTATCGGCTCGCGGAGGAAGATCCGATCCTCTATCACGGCCCAGGGAAATTCGATCCCGCCGTTGGTATCGTTTCGAAACCCTCGACCAAGCCGACCTATTCGCAAATTTTCGGCGATTGGTTATGCGACATGGCGAAGCTCGACCGGCGCTTGATAGGCATTACGCCTGCGATGCGCGAAGGTTCCGGTATGGTGAAATTTTCCGAACGGTATCCGGAGCGTTATTTTGACGTCGGTATTGCCGAACAACACGCTGTGACGTTCGCCGCGGGTTTGGCATGCGAAGGGATGAAGCCGATCGTCGCCATTTACTCGACGTTCTTGCAGCGCGCCTACGATCAAGTGATTCACGATGTGATGTTGCAAAATCTGCCGGTCGTATTCGCGATCGATCGCGCTGGCTTAGTCGGCGCAGACGGTCCAACGCACGCCGGGAGTTTTGACTACAGCTTCCTGCGCTGTTTGCCGAATGTCACGGTGATGGCGCCGGCGGATGAGAACGAATGCCGGCAAATGTTGTTCACCGCCTTCAGCCTTAACTCGCCGAGCGCGGTGCGCTATCCTCGTGGCGGCGGACCGGGCGTGACGGTTGAAGCGAAAATGCGTGTGCTGCCGATCGGCAAAGGCGAAGTGCGACGCGACGGCCGGCGAATTGCGTTGCTTGCCTTCGGCAGCATGCTGAAACCGGCGCTAGACGCAGCAGAAGAATTAAATGCAACGGTAGCCAATATGCGTTTCGTAAAACCGCTCGATGACGAATTGGTGCTCAAGCTCGCGCTGTCGCATGACCTCTTGGTAACCATCGAGGAAAACACTATTCAGGGCGGCGCGGGAAGCGCCGTGGTTGAATCGCTTCTGAATCAAAACGTGACGACCAATGTTATGCAATTGGGCCTACCGGATCGTTTTATCGATCACGGTGATCCCGCAACTATGTTGATCGAATGCGGGCTCGACCAAGCGGGCATTGTCGCTGCGGTGACGGCGCGTTTTCGCTTGTTGAACGTTTTCGCCGCGCCGTTACTCAAAGCTTAGCAATGAAAATCAATCGCTCAGAGAAAAATTCAGGACAACACCATGAATAAACGTGATCCCAATTTTGCTATTCCGGACGTTCAAAGTTCGCCGGATACTCGTCACATCGCCATTGATCGCGTCGGCATCAAGGCAATCCGTCATCCTGTGAAAGTAGCCGATCGCGAAGGCGGCGTGCAACATACCATCGCAACGTTCAACATGTACGTGCATTTGCCGCAGCATTTCAAAGGCACGCATATGTCGCGTTTCGTGGAGATTCTAAATAGCCGCGAGCGCGAAATTTCCGTCGAGTCATTCCGTGATATGTTGCACGACATGGTGAAGCGCCTGGAAGCCGAGGCCGGCCATATCGAAATGAATTTTCCATATTTCATCAACAAGGCCGCGCCGATTTCCGGGGTGAAATCGTTGTTGGATTACGATGTGACGTTCACAGGTGAAATCAAAAACGGCGAAATTGAATTTACGATGAAGATCGTGGTTGCGGTGACGAGTCTATGCCCGTGCTCGAAGAAAATCTCCGCTTACGGCGCCCACAACCAACGCTCACATGTGACCATCACCGCTAAAACCAATCGACATGTTTGGATCGAAGAGTTAGTTAAGATCGCAGAAGAAGAGGCATCGTGCGAACTGTACGGTTTGCTGAAGCGTCCGGACGAGAAGCACGTGACTGAGCGCGCTTACGACAATCCGAAATTCGTTGAGGACTTGGTGCGCGACGTTGCTGCGCGTTTGAACGACGATGACCGCATCGATTGGTATGTCGTTGAATCAGAGAACTTTGAATCGATTCATAACCACTCGGCGTACGCACTTATCGAACGGGATAAACGCTGCTAGGTGTATTGCTTGAAGAGGCGCATGGATATTGCCTCTGCAGGCAGGTTACGCTGACGCGCGCGTGATGATTGCCTTGCGGCGCGGTTCGCTAGAAGCTTTTGGTAAGCGTCAATGTCGAGCCGGCGCGGTTCATTTCCAATCGATTCAAAAAACTCATGCCCAGCAGCGTGACATTCATGCCATCGCCATCGATCACGGCGGCATCGACTTGATGTAGCGTCACAGCGCCGATTTTCACGGTGTCCAGCTTGATGCTGTAATACATAACTTGCCCATTCGCGGTATTGCTAACGCCGTGCCTGCCGTTGATGTACGAAATGCCAAGGCGCTTCGCCTCGACGGTGCTCATCGCAATGGTCGTGGCGCCGGTATCAACCAAAAAAGTTGTGGTCGCGCCGTTCATTTGTCCGGTTGTGACGAAATGGCCTCTGCTGTCGGCCGTTAGAATGATTTTTGGCCGTTCGCGCACCGCGCCTGCCGATGCGACCGACTGGCCCAACTGCAATCTTTCACGCTTGCCGTTAATTTCGACCACCGCTACGTCGGAATTCGCTTCGAGGAGTTTGACGCCGTTGATTTTTTGCCCGACGCTAACCATGCGAGCGGGGGCTTTGTTGATCTCAAGCATCGCTTTACCGGCGAATAAACCGACCACATTCACATCCACAGCCCAAGCCGCCGACGCTAGCGCCAAGGCAAGTGCGCTCAAGAGTTTTCGAAGGATAGTAGTGCCGACCATTTGAGCAGCATAGCATTGACCGGGGGGGCGGCAAGGCTGGATTGCGTGGCGCCTATTTGGGAAGTAGGCGCCGGCCGCTTGCGAGTAAGCGCGTTACTTCTTCGCCGTTTAGCGGTTTGCTGATCATATATCCTTGACATTCGTCGCAACCGTGGGATTTTAGAAAATCGAATTGCACTTGTGTTTCCACCCCTTCTGCAACCAAACGAAGCCCCAGGCCCTTGCCGATAAGCATCATGGCGTTAACTAAGGTGTTGTCCGAATCCGGCTTAATATCAGCGATAAACGAGCGATCGATCTTAATCGCATGGATCGGCAGATTGCGCAGATAACTAAGCGACGAGTAACCCATACCGAAATCGTCGATCGCAATTTTTACACCTAGGTCGCTTAGCGTTTTCAATTTTTCGTGGGTTGCGTCAAGATCGCGTACCATCGAACTTTCGGTGATTTCGATCTCGATCAGCGCCGGATCGATTTTCATCTCGTCGAGCAGTTCGCTGAATTTTGCGACGAAATCGTGCTGTTGAATTTGCTCCGGCGCAAGGTTAATTCCTAAGCGAACCGGCGCCACGCCATAATCCATCCATTCTTTTAGTTGCCCGCAGGCGCTGCGAATGACCCAATCGGACATGTAGGCGATGGTGCCCGCTTCTTGCGCTAGCGGAATGAATTCTTCCGGCGGTACTTGGCCTCGAACCGGATGATTCCAGCGCAGTAAAACTTCAAGGCCGGAAATGTTGCCGGTGTTGGTGGAAATTTGTGGCTGGTAGTACAGCTCAAGCTGACCTGCGCCAATTGCCTTGTGCAATTCATGGCCTAAATTGATCCGGTTCGAATAGGAAACGTGGCGCGCTTCAGAAAAAAACGCGAAGCTATTTCTACCTTGGGCTTTGACGTCGTACATTGCGATGTCGGCGTTTTGAACCAACGTATCCACCGTGTCGCCGTCGTCGGGGTACACGGCGATGCCAACGCTCGCTCCGGTGCTGTGCTCCTGCTGGCCAATGCGAAACGGCTGACTCAACACGGCCAACACTTTACGCGCGGCGTTTTCCGCATCTTCGCGCTGGGTGATATTGGGCAGCAACAGCGTAAATTCGTCGCCGCCGAGGCGAGCCACGGTGTCGCCTTGGCGCAAGCATTTAGTCAGCCGCGCTGCGACGGATTGGAGCAATTGATCGCCCGCCGCATGTCCCAAATCGTCATTGATACTTTTGAAGCGATCCATATCGATGAACATTACCGCAAGCATGCCGCCTTGGCGTTTCGCTTGGGCGACTGCAAGTTGCAGGCGATCGCGGAACAACAATCGGTTTGGCAATCCGGTCAGGCCATCGTGATAAGCCTGGTGCAGTATTTTTTCTTGAGCGCGTTTTCTGTCGCCAACTTCCTTTGCTACACCGTAGGTGCCGCGAAAGGTGCTGGGCGCGCCTTCGCCATGCTGCTCATATATTCCGGATGACGATACTTCGACCGTCAGGATACGTCCGCCGACCGAGCCGACCGGCCGAACGTTCAAGCGCAGCTCCACGTCGCGGCTGGCACGCTTGCCGGTACGTCGCTCGTTCAGCACGAATTTCGCGCGTTCGGCATCTTCCTCAAACACCAATTGCGTGTAATGGCGGCCAATCAAGTCGGATCGAGCCACGCCGAGAAATGTCTCGGCGCGATCGTTTAGAAAGGTGAAACGCCCGGCGCTATCTAAGGTGTAAAGGATATCCGGCGATTGATTGACCAGGTAGCGATGCCATTTTTCCGATTGTTCAATTTGATCGCTGGATTTCTGTTTTGCTTGGCTGCGTCGCGTGCGAGCCAACGCGGTATCGATTGTCTGCAGCAAATCTTCCGGCGCGTAAGGCTTTCGCACAAAATCGTGAACGCCTTGGCGCAGGGCGCGGATCGCGGCATCGATCGTCGTATCGCCGCTGACAACAATCGTCGGCATGTGTTTGGCATGGCGCTCGATATGCTCCATCACAGCAAAACCATCGGTGCCCGGCATGTTGAGGTCGAGCAGCACCAGATCAAAATTACCTTTGTGCAGCAGTTCGATTGCTATTCGTCCACTATTCGCTGCGGTTACTTCGTAACTTCCCATACGCAGTAATTCGCACAACCCAGTTAACATGCGTGGCTCGTCGTCCACGACCAATATATGGGATCGGCTCAGCTTAAGATCTAATCCGAGATTGGCTTTTTCTACTGGGTTGGGCGCCGCCATTGCGATACATTGCGCCTATTGGCGGGTCTTTGGCAAATAGATCCGAAAAATTGTACCGAGATCGCCGCTTGATTGATATTCGATATTGCCGCGAATTTCACGCACCAACGTCTGGACGATCGAGAGACCGAGGCCGGCGTGATCGCCATGTTTGGTTGTGACGCCGGGCTGAAATAAACGTGCTTTGATCGATTCCGCAATACCGGGCCCGGAATCTTGAATGGCGATTTCTATCGTCGGCTTGCCTTCATACATCACGTCGTCAGTGGTGGAAATTGTGATAGGACCGCCGTGGGGCATTGCCTCGGCGGCATTCTTGATCAAATTCATAAGAATTTGCTTCAGTCGATCACGGTCCGCAACGATGGGTTCAATTGCGTGCGACAACTCTGTCCGTAACCTTACCTTATGGGTCAGTAAGGCTTGGTCCGTAAGGCGCATCAAATCGAAAATTAGCGCATTGACGTCGACCAGTTCCGGTCTGAAATGGGTTTTTCTAGTTTCCGGCTCGACTAAGTTTTTTAGGATCGTGCTAACGCGATCAATCTCGTCGTCAATTACGCCAAGATCCCTTTGCGCCGGGTCTTGCTCGGAAAGTTTCAGGCGTAGAATTTTTGTGTAATTTTTCATGATCGTCAACGGATTGTTGACTTCATGCACCGCACGGCGCAACTCGCCGAGGGAGACGTTCAAGCTTTCTTGGTCGGAAACCGGCGGGCCCGGGAGACGCCGGCGTGAGGAATCAAGCGCCATGCCGGCTTGCGTTACCAGCGCCGCGAGTAGCTTGATTTGCGGCTCCAGGCGCGCCAGTTGGTCCTCGGCCATGCCAAGCGCGATCACGCCAATAATACTGTTTTTGCCATTCAGCGGCAAACACAATATGCCTTCTTGTTCGGTCAGGCGCGTAAGCTGATCGTCGACCACCAGGTGTTGCGGTGCGCGTTCGGTATCGAAGGTATGCAGTAACTCGTTGCGCAGCGCGGCGTCGACAACGATGCTTGTGCCAAGGACAAACGGGATTGAGATTTGATTAATAACGTCGCTTTGGCCCGGTAATGCCACGCCATTCAGCGTATTGGTGGTGCTCTCGTAACGCAAAAAAATAGGATAAGCGAAATCGAACAACACATGCAATGTCTTGCGAATCGCCGTGTAGATGTCGACCTCGTCTTTGAGTCCGGAAAAGTTGGGACGCATGCGCGACAGCAAACCGATTTCGCGAACTTCGCGCGCCAGTCTGACGCGCTTAACTTTATCGAACGCGGTGTTATCGATCGACGTGCGTTCTTTGATAAGAGAAAGAGAACGGACCTCGATGTTCGTTATGCGCTGCGCGTTTTCCACCAGCGTCTGTAGTTCCGAGGGCTGCATGCCAAATAACTTTTCAGCGGCCGGGAATGGTAACGCGGTCGTGTATTGCGCGCCTTCGGCGACGAGATTGGCCAAGTGCGCGATTTTTATCAGAGGCGAGGTGCCGGCAATGCGATCGGTGTGTTCATCGCGATAGCGAATAGCATCGGCAATAAATGAAGCAACGGGCCAACGTGAGGTCAAAGTGACGCCGGCTTCGCGCGCGAGATCTTCATATGAAACGGTCGGTGTATTTGCTGCCGCGGGGACACGCGACTCGGAAAGTTGCGCTACTTCACCGGTGGGAAAATTCGCAGCTAAGGCAAATTTTCCGAGGTCATAGAAAAGGCCAGCCAAGTAAGCTTCGTCACGACTGGAGTGGCCGACTTGATCGGCAATGGCTCGAGCCAAGTAAGCGCGATAAATCCAGCGGCCGGAATCTTGTGACAAAAGATTCTCCGCGGCTTCGACGGGTTGGTGAAAAACTTGATTGACCGCTGCGCTGAAAACCAATGTCTTGAGTGCGTCGAACCCGACATCGGCAAGCGCCTGCTCCAGCGATAGCAGACGGCGCGGCGCGCGCGCATAGGCGGGATAGGCGAGATCGAGCACTTTTGCGCATAACGCCACATCGTGCCGGATGATTTGCGCAATCTCGTCGAAAGTGATGCCGTCCTTGGTTAACGAACTCATCAGGCGGAGCAAAACGTCCGGCGCCGACGGCAAAGGAGTAAGGGCAAGCCTTCTTAAAATCTTATTATTGTCAGTACCCATGCCCGTTTTATAGGCATTAGGTTACTGATTGTCAACAGTTTTTACGATGTGAAACGCTGTGTCAAAACCGCCGCATATCGAATTTTTTAGATAAACTTAATCGCGAAAATTTTTGAACTGTAAGGGAAATTCAAGTTTAGATTGTCGAATTAGCGCGATCGCTTCTTGCAGCATATCTTTCTTCGCGCCGGTCACGCGAACGACCTCACCTTGAATGCTGGCCTGCGCTTTAAGCTTAGAATCCTTGATTAATTTAACGATCTTTTTCGATAGCTCTTGCTCCACGCCGACTTTTACGCTCACCAGTTGTTTAACCTTATTCCCGCTAATTTTTTCCGCATCGCCCACTTCAAGGCATTTGATATCGACGCCGCGCTTGACCAGCTTACCTTCCAAGATATCGCGTACCTGGCTAAGCTTAAAGTCATCGTCGGCGAAAACCGTCAGCGCATATTCGGTCTGCTCGACGCGCGAATCTGAACCTTTGAAATCGAAACGCGTCGAGACTTCTTTATTGGTTTGCTCGACCGCGTTTTTGACTTCTTGCTTGTCGACTTCTGAAACGATATCGAATGAGGGCATGTTTTGGCGTCGCTTGAAGATAAGCGCTGATTATTGCGGGAAGTGGAACGAAGGGCAAGCGTCGTTGAATAATTGGGGTCGGACACGATTTATCTGAGAAGGTGTCGCCAAGTTTTCCTTCTCTCACGGTCTATCGTGGCCCGCCTACCCCGCTACTTCGTTCCCGGCCAGCCGCAGCACATTATCCTGCGCGGGAATAACCGCCAAGCCATCTTCGCGGCTGAGCGGGATTACCGATTCTTCCGCAATTGCCTGGTCGAAGCCGCACAGCGCTTCGGTCTGGGTGTGCACGCCTAATCCGCTCGATGAAGCCCTGGGTCGAGATGCTGACAGCCGCCGGCAGCCTACCGGCGTTTGTTTCGCGCTGCGAGGAACGAAACCGATCGCAAGGCGATCCGAGATAGCTACACAAGGGCTTGGGCGCCAAGCGACGACCGCTTTCGCGAGCAGATCGCGCTCCTGAGTGAGCAACACGCTGCACCCTTACGCAAGGGGCGACCGAAGAAAAACAAGGGATGAAGGTTATAAATCGTGTCTGACCCCATTTGTACTCTGTCTATTGAAGAGGCTAAATATCAGGAGGTCAGGCTTGTTTTAGTTATCCATTAATCCCGGTGACCGCGTTCATGGTGATCCCAACCGTGTTTGCGGCCGTGACCCCGTTTCCACCTTCCATGATCATGCTCGTTACGATCGTCACAATCGTCATCGTCATAGTCGTACGGAGGCGGTGCATAAACAACGCGGGGTTCCTCAACCGGCACGTAGACGACTCGTTCCACCGGTCGCGGCCGGTAAACCGGTTCCGGATAATATTCGACCCACTCGTGGTGGCGATAGCCGACATCCTGTCCGATGGTCGCACCCGCCGCCGCGCCGATTACGGTGCCAATTAAAGAGCCGCGTCGTCCACCGATTTGGTGACCGATTACCGTTCCGACCGTGGTGCCGATGACTGCGCCAACAATGGTTTCGCCGTGCTCGGCGCGTGCTGGCGCACTCATGCTGACGATCAATGCTGCCGAAGTCAGGGTAATTGCAATCAACTTTTTCATCGTTTTCTCCAGTTCGTGAGAAATGCTCACG
>JANNFT010000525.1:0-10222 GCA_031380185.1 Pseudomonadota bacterium | reverse complement strand
CCGCGCGACCAACTCGGCTTTCCAGGCCTCGGGGAGATCGGCAATCGCGTTCCAACGGGTCTCGAGGTCCGCTGCTTGTTCGGCGCCGATGACGCGATCCGAATCGCGCGCGGCTTCGCATTCCTGGCACAGCGCCATGGCCGTTATCAGCGCATCGAAACGCACTTGCGACGTGCGCAACGCAAGTTCCTCCAGTCGATGTTTAGCCGCATCGCGTGCAACACGATAGCGCGCATCCAATTTGGCTTGCAGCGGCTTGGCGACGTCGGCACAGGCTCGCCAGGCGCTATCCGCATCGGCCAATGCGCGCTTGATATCCGACGCAGAATTGCTTGATGTGCAATCGACCAGGCGAGCGATAATCTCGTCGCGCGCCTTGTGGAATGCGCTCAACTCTGCGTCATTGGCGACGCGCGCCGCATCTCGCGCAGTAAATATGCCGTCGGTGGCAATCTTGAACGCAGCCCACAACCTGTTCTCGTCCAGCCGCGGGAGCGGCAGAGTTTTAGCGATAACTTGCCACTGCGATTGCAGCTTTCGCACCTTGTCGACCACGTCACGGGCGGACACGTCCGAGGCAGCCAGTTCATTCGCCGCCGTAACAAGCTGTTCGCGCCGCTGACGCGCTTCACCATAGGCGATATCAAGTGGCGCCCGCAACGCCTGCACGGCCGCCGCATAACGGGTGGCAATCGCGTTATCACCCTGTAGCGCGCTGCGTGGCACGGTGTGCTCCAGCGGCCCGAGTTTTTGCCAGGCGATTCGCGCGTTTTCTAGCGTGTGGGCGATGGCGCGCCAGTCGGGATCGACGTTCGCGGCGGGTGTGGCTTCCTCCCCTGCGGCCGGGAAGAATTTCAGCTCCGCCTCGTTCAGGCCCGCGATGATTTGATCGCGCGCGGCAAGATTTTTTAATCGCGCCAGCTTGAGTTTATCCAGATGCTCCGCGACAGGCGCATAGGCGGTCTTCAACGCGCCGTCAAATGCATGCCAAACGCTCTGCTTGGATGGCCCCAGCTTATCTAGATCTTTCCAGCGTTCGCGCAACTTATTGATTGCGTCGCTATGCACCTTGATGTCGATTTTGCCCGTGGCCAGTTGCGCCAATTCCTGTGCCGCAGCCGCGAGCTGTTCGCGACCCTGCTCACCACCCCAGCGCTGCCAGTCTTGCAGCCGCGCATGCTCGAGGCGCAGAAAATCGATCCGTTGTGCGAGCGCGGGATTAGCCGGGCCGCGCTTGAGCGCTTGGTCGATCGTCGTTAGCAGTTCCGCGAGCTCTGCGACGCGCCCACCCGCATGCGCCACATCCGCCGCTTCGACATGGCGCTGTATCGCTTGCAAATGCAGTTGATCTTGTTCTGCGCGCCGCGCGCGCTGCTGTGATTTGTGAACGTCATGTTCGTTTTTACGCGCATCGGCGCCCGCATTGCGCCAATGGGCGAAGCGCTGCGCAAGTACGCTTTGCAATTGATTCTTGTCCCCTTCAGAAAGTTCGGGGAGTGCGCGCCACTGCTCAATCATTGCCTTCTCGCCGGCCGCATCGGCAATGCCTGAAACGGGAAGCGATTGCAGAAATTCCGCGCGCAGCACCACACTAGAGGCCAGCAGCAACAGCCGATTGGCAACGTTGGTTTGCTCGATACAGCGCGCATCAAGCGTATCCGGGACGTTGCCGAGTAGACCCAGCAGGCTCACCGCCAAGCTTTCCGCTGCAGTGGGCGGGATGTCGCCTTGCGCAATACCAGGCAGAAATTCGCTTAATTTGTCCATGGCGCCGTCTACTGAATTCAGCCAAATAGTGAGCGACCGCGCTTGCCCGCTCTGCGCGTGTAATTTGGCGCTTAGTTGCGCATTCAGCGTCGCAAATTCAACCGGCAATGCGGCATCCAGAAATTCACCATTCACCGCGGCCCACGCGCGATCCAATTCCACCAGACGATTCACCGGTACCTGCTCCTGATCGAGCAAAGCGCGGGCAACTGCGATCAAGGCGTTCGCTTCGCTGATGGCGACTCGTGTGCTGTTGGCCTTTTGCCAGCGCGATTTCACGGCGCGATAGAGGCGCTTTTCCTTGTCGCGAAATTCACGCATGGCCTGCTTCAATGAGTCTTCTTGCGTCAGAGCTTGGAGCGCCAAAAGCTTTAAGTCCGTGGTGGGCGCCTGGTCCGCCAATAGCAACAGGGTAGTATCGTCCGCTCCTGCTGCGAGTATCTTCGCTTGCCAGGCTTGCATCTCGCCGGATGAAATGTCCGGTGAATTTTTCGCCTTGGTCTTACCTGGCGCTTCGCCCGCTGAGGGCGTTGGCGAAGGTTCCTGCTGGGGAGTCACAGCCGTACCGCGCGTTTTGTTTATCTTGAACAAATTCTCGAACATTGTGCAAACACCATTTCAAAGGCCAGCCTATATTGTGACACCTTCCGCTGATGAGGCAGGCAATTCCGCCGAGGATATGGCGTCAGGTCTCTACACTGTTCACTTAAGACCCGTTCGCCCGGAGCTTGTCGAAGCCCATTCACCCTTCGACAGGCTCAGGGCGAACGAGCTTAAGCGAACAGTATTGAGACCTTACCCCCTCTTTCACTGAAATCGAGGCACAATGCCTGCTGTTAAGTAATTATGTGGAGCGTAAATGAAAACAGAAGAACTGCGAGCGCTTCAGGCGCCGTTGAAGGAACAATATCGAACCGCGCCGCAGTCGGCGCTGATTACGCTCAAGGCATACGGTCGGCTGGGCGAGGGTATCACTTGTAATGTCGAAACCGGAAAGGCCATTGCAGCGGCGGGCTTGCACCCGGCAACCGGTGGCGACGGGCTCGCGCTTTGCTCAGGCGACATGTTGCTTGAAGCGCTGGTCGCTTGTGCCGGCGTGACGTTGCGCGCGGTGGCCACGGCGTTAAGTATTGAGCTTCGTGACGGCGTGGTTACGGCCGAAGGCGATTTGGATTTTCGCGGAACGCTGGGAGTCGCGAAAGATGCCGCAGTCGGATTCAAAAACATCCGGCTGCATTTCAAGCTCGATACCGATGCGGATGATGCGCAACTGGAAACGCTGTTGCGCTTGACCGAGCGCTATTGCGTTGTGTTCCAGACGCTCAATCAAAAACCTGAGCTCTCAGTCGGGCATGACGTAACGCGTTTGATCTAGTTCGCGGCAATGCGGATTCGCCGCGCCGCATGGTTTTCACGCAGGAACGCCGAGCGGCTGAACAATTTTTCGCGCAGAGTGCCGGCTGCGTAGCTGCTCGGGTAACGACCGCGTTTTTGCAACTCCGGCACGATCAGTTCGACCACGTCGCTGAACGTTTCCGGCATGACCGCGAACGCGAGATTGAAACCATCGATACCGCTCTCGTCGATCCACGCTTCAAGCTGATCGGCCACTTGCATAGGTGACCCGACAACGACCGGACCACGCCCGCCGAGACCGATGAACTTCGCTGCCTCGCGCACGGTCCACTTGCGGTTCGGATCGGCTTTGGAAAACGACGCCAACGCGGTGCGGCCGGCATCGTTTTCGATGTACTCGATGGTGGCGTCCGGATCGATTTGGCTGAAGTCGACGCCGGTCCAGCCCGACAGCAGCACGAGCGCGGCGTCCATGTTGATGTGCTCTAGATACTCCGCATGTTTCGCCTGCGCAGCCGCCTCGGTAGCGCCGGTGATGATCAGCATCTGGCCATAGATCAGCGCGTCAGCGGCGTCGCGACCCGCCGTCACCAACGCTGCGCGCAGTTCGTCAACCGATCGTTTCAGAATTGATTTATTTGGCGCGCTCATGAACACACACTCCGCGTGGCGTGCCGCGAATGACTGACCGCGCGACGACGCGCCGGCCTGGTACAGCACCGGCGTGCGCTGCGGCGAAGGTTCGCACAGATGGACGCCAGGAACATCGAAGTTGGCGCCATGATGTGCAATAGGATGAACTTTGGCGGGATCGGAAAATATGCCGGCGCGCTTGTCGCGAATCACGGCCTCGTCTTCCCAACTATGCTCCCATAGCTTGTAGACAACGTCCAGGTACTCGTCGGCAAGGTCATAGCGCTCGTCGTGGGCGATCTGCTTCGGCAATCCCAGATTGCGCGCCGCACTGTCGAGATAGCCTGTGACGATATTCCACCCTACCCGCCCACCGGTGAGATGGTCCAGCGTAGACATACGGCGCGCGAACGGATACGGATGCTCGTACGTCAGCGAAAACGTCACGCCGAAACCCAGATGCTTAGTCACCGCCGCCATCGCGGGCACGATCAACAGCGGGTCGTTGACCGGAATTTGAACCGCGTGCCGGATCGCGGCGTCGTTACTCGCGCCGTAGACGTCGTAAATACCGAGCACATCGGCAATAAATATGCCGTCGAATAATCCTCGCTCAAGCAAGATCGCAAGTTCAGTCCAATGTTCGAGCTTACGGTAGTTGTCGGAGCGGTCACGCGGATGAGTCCACAAACCAGGCGACTGATGACCCACGGTATTCATCGTAAAGGCATTGAAGCGAATTGGTTTACTCATGAGGGAGACTTTTTGTTGGCCAAGTTTTGAACTTTCTATTTGAAGTGGCGCGACGTTTCGAAATTACCCTTTGCGTTCATCATGAATCCCAGGTGTACATTTTTTGAACTCGCCTATGCGCATCGCAAGTACTATACCAGCCATGCGCTGGCCTGCAACACCACGCGAAATTTCGTCAGCGTCTGTTCGTGCATGCCACGCCACGCGCCGCGCCCTATGCCGGCCCCAGCCATGGCACAGCCACGAGCCAAGTAGGGCGCGACTCTCCAGGCGCGTCGAATCATACGAGTTGATCAGATCGATGGAGAACTTAATCACGACGCAGTTCCGTCTCGTGGTACCGACGCAATCGTAGTATGCTATTTTCTACAACGAATAGTTAGGAGGAGTGTGATGTCGTATGACTTGTTGATCAAGAACGGAACCGTAGTCGATGGAACGGGCGCTGCGGCGCAACGCGCCGACATCGCTGTCGTCGATGGAAAAATCGTCGCGATCGGCAAAGTTGACGGTAGCGCCAAGCAAACCATCGACGCTGCTGACTGCGTCGTCGCACCGGGTTTTATCGACCCGCACACCCACTACGACGCGCAAATCTGCTGGGATGGCGCCGTGACGCCGTCGCCGTGGCATGGCGTCACCAGCGTGGTAATGGGCAATTGCGGCGTCGGCATTGCGCCGTGCCGGCCGAGCCAACGTGAAATTGCGATGCGCGATCTGGTCAATGTCGAAGCGATTCCTTTCGACGTGCTCGAGCGCGGCATCACTTGGGAATGGGAAACCTTTCCCGAATTCATGAATGCGGCCGCGGCGCGTCGTCCTGCGGTAAATCTCGGATTCTTGGCGCCGCTCACGCCGTTTCGTCATTACGTGATGGGCGAAGCCTCGATGGAGCGCGCCGCGACTGCGGAGGAAACCCGTGGCATTAGCGCATTGCTTGGCGAGGCGATGGATGCCGGCGCGTTCGGTTTTTCCAGCACGGTCTTAAATCAGCACATGGGATTTGGCGGCCGGCCGCTGGCGTGTCGCAATGCGAGCGTTGCGGAATACAGCGCCTACTCAAACGTACTCAAGCAAAAGAACAAGGGCGCGATCGAAGTCGCGCTGACACGGCAAATCGCCGTGCTGGAGGATGAACAATGCGAGTTGCTGGATTTGCTGCTTACAGAAAGCGCCCGGCCTGTTACGTTCATCGCGATGTTCGACCGCGACGATATTCCGGAGGCGGTGCGCGACACCTTGCGTAAGGCCGCGCCGTTGATCAAACGTGGCGCGCGTCCGCAGACCTCGCCGTTGCCGCTGACGCGCGAAGTAAACATGCGTAACCCGTTTGCGTTCGCCGCGTTTCCGTCGTGGAGCCGCGTATTCGCGGATTTGTCGAAAGCCGCGCAGGCGGCGGTTTACGCCGACCGCGCGTTTCGCGATCAGTTTCGCGAAGAGTTGAAGCGGCCGCTCACCTTCGGCAATTGGTCACGGGTGCGTATCCACGAAGTGCGCTCGGCGGCGATGAAGCAATTCGAAGGGCAATGCGTCGCCCACATAGCCAAGGAACAGGGCAAGGACGGCGTCGATGCGTTCTTCGATTTGACCTTGCAGGACGATCTGGAAATCGAATTTACGCTTTCGACTTTTAATCATCGTGTCGATCGCATGAAAGAGATTCTGGCCAACCGCGATATTCTGATCGGGCTCGGTGACGGCGGCGCGCACGTGGACATGCTGTGCGATTCGGGCTATCCCACTTATCTGCTCGGAACTTGGGTACGCGAGCATCAAGTGCTGACGATCGAAGAAGGCGTTCGCAGACTGACTTCCGATCCCGCCGACTTTTATGGCATTAAGGATCGCGGCCGCCTCAAACCCGGACTTGCCGCCGATATCACGATTTTCGATCCCGCAACGGTCGGCTCGGGCAATCGTGGCGAGCGCCGTTATGATCTTCCCGGTGGGGCGAAGCGCATGGTGATGCCGTCGCGCGGCGTCATATATACCATCGTCAATGGCGAGTGCGTGTTTATGAACGGCAGCTTGACAGAAGCGAAGGCCGGGCAAGTGTTGCGTTCTTGAAGCGGCGGCTTGGAATTTTTCGGACTGCCCAAAAAAGAAGTCTGTCATTCCGAGTAACCAGTGTCGGCGCGGCCAACACCGCACACGGAGCATGAACCGCCCCTCCCTTTTGTAAAGGGAGGTTGGGAGGGATTTTGTGGCGGTGGCTCACGATAGGCGCCTGAAAATCCCCCTCAATCCCCCTTTAAAAAGGGGGGAAGGTCTACGATGCCAATGCCCTGTGGGTAACGGAAGTACATGGAAAGCGAAGCGAAGAATCTGCTTCTGTTCGCTAGGAGAAAACAGATTCTTCGCGTTGCTCAGAATGACAACTCTTATTTCGGCGGATCGTACTCGACAATTAGCGCACGCGCGCTGTCGACTAATTCTTTGCCGTTTAGTCCGAGCGCATCGAGTTGCTTGATCTTATCTTCGATTGTCTTTTGTGCTAATTCTGTCGCGGTGTCAACAGTTCGCTTACCCGTTTGCGTATCGGCAATCTTGCCGAGCCACGCCGATGTCGCGGCGCCGCTATTGGCGATAATCACTTTCTTAAGTTCATCCGATAGGCTCTTATACGAAGCGGAATTCATCGCCAGTATGAAGGTGTCAATCGTTACGACATGTACCGCGAGCAAGCGTACACCGCTGAATTCGCTTCGTGCCAGATCCTGCACTTGAACGTACTCCCACAGCGCGCGGCTTGATCCCTCGGAACTGTTCATCGCGAGAGGCAAGTTGAATACGCCATACGCTGGAAATCGCTGCGCATGCAGCGCGGCCTTGGTCCAGATTATGTCCGCGGTCCGCTCCTTGACTTGATCATACAGTTGCTCGGGCGTTCCGCCCATCCGCATCGCCGGAAAGATCTGAAACCTTAACAGACCATGGGATTCACTCTCCAGCTTTGCCAACCAAGGCAAAAGAAATTGCGTGTGGAACGGCGAATCGGCCGGCAAAAAATGCTGCACCTTGAGCGTAACGCCGTGCGCATGTGCATTGTTTGCGAACAGCGGCGCTAAGACCAACAGCACAGCAACAACAAGCAAATGTTTAAGGCGCCGTGTCATGGCTTCATCTATCGCTTAGTCTGAACCGATTGCAAAAAGGTATAGATGCGCCACTTGATATCATCGCTGATCGCTTCTTTCCAAACCGGCATTCCTTTATCCATGCGGCCGTTGTTAACGGTGCTCCAATACAAATTAACTGCATCGTCACCGTAGCGCAACGTGAGGCGACGCAGATCGCGTACGCGTTCGCCTTGCACCGCCAGCGGACCATGGCAGTGGGAGCAGTATTGATTCAATAGACTACCACCCTCCTCCAAAATGTCTTCCCGTCCTTCGTAGGGATTCTTCAATGCTTCCGCGCTCTCTTCAGCCGCAATGCCACCGGCGGTGAACACCAAAACGACAGCAGCGAACCAGGCCCGACTAGTAATATTGCACTTCACAAACAATGTCTCCATACACGTGAATTTTTAAATCGTTTAGCGCGCATTTCGGCATACAACGCAAACACGAAAAAACGGCGGGGACCTAGCCCGCCGTTTGCCCGCAATGTAACTGCTGCGTATTAGTTACCGACCTCGAACACCGCCAGTATGCCACCTTCCGGGCTGGCATCAACCACGCGCTGGCCGATCTTGCCGAAGAATGAGGGCGGCCCTTTGCTGCGGCCGGCCACGACGGCCAAGTATTGCTTGCCGCCGACGGAGTACGTCATCGGACTTTGGATGATGCCCGTGCCCATTCTAAATTGCCACAGCAAGTTGCCGTTCTTCGCGTCGACCGCTTTTAATTCGCCTTGCTGATTGCCGTAAAACACCAGGCCACCGGCGGTCGACATGGCGCCGCTAACAAAGGGGAGATCTTCCTTAATACTCCAAACCTTTTTCTTAGCAACCGGATCCCACGCCATGAATTCGGCCAGATGACCACCGGTTGCGCCCGCCATGTCCAGATTGAACTCGGAGGCCAAGTAGAATTTACCTGGCGTGTATTCTTCTTCCTTGTTGGCGATATCCATGCACATGTTGAACGCCGGCAAATACGTCAGCCCGGTCTGCGCACTATGCGACATCGGCGACCAGTTCTTGCCTCCGATCAGATTCGGGCAAACGTTGCGCGCCCACTTGCCTTTTTGCGGCCGCTTGGCGTTGTTCGCCGCTTCGACCGGCCGGCCGGTGGTCAGGTCGACATGCGTGGCCCAGTTGACCGTTACAAACGGATCGGCTGCGATGAGTTTGCCGGTCTGGCGATTCAACACGTAGAAAAAACCATTGCGGTCGGCGTGCAGCAACGCCGGTGTTTTTGTCCCGCCGATGTCGATGTCGGTGAGCACCGCTTCGTTAATGCCGTCGTAGTCCCATACATCGTTCGGCGTCCACTGATAGCCCCAGACGATCTTGCCGGTATCGGCGTCGAAAGCCAGTTGGGAAGCGGTCCAAAGATTGGTGTATTGCCCAATGTCGATTGAATCGTTGCCGCGGGTTTGTCCGCCCCACGGACCAGCGTTGCTGGTGGACCAATACACTAGATTCAACTTGGGATCATAAGAACCTACACCCCAGGTCGAGCCTGCGCCGGTCTTCCAAGAATCGCCCTTCCAGGTATCGTTGCCGGGCTCACCGGACCCGGGAATGGTGTAGGTTTTCCACACCAGCTTGCCAGTCTTTTGATCGTGCGCCTGAATGAAGCCGCGAATACCGTATTCGCCGCCGGCAATCCCGGTCACCACCAGATTCTTGTAAACCAAGGGTGGTGAGGTAATCGCATGGCCTTTCTTGTAATCCGCGACTTGAGTATTCCATTTTTCTTCGCCGGTTTTGGCATCAACAGCAATCAGTCTCGCGGTCAATGTGCCGAAAAAGACCAAGCCGTCGGCATACGCCACGCCGCGGCTATCCAACCCGCAACACACTGTCGCCATATAGTCCGAGGGAAGTTCCGGATCATGCTTCCATTTGATTTTGCCGGTCTTCGCGTCCAACGCAAAAACATGCTTCGGACCGGTGGAAGTCGAAACGTACATAGTATCGCCCACCACCAATGGTGTCGCTTCCTGGGTTTCCAAAGCGCCCAGGGAATGTAGCCAAGTCACTTTCAGCTTGCTGACGTTGCCGGTATTAATTTGATCCAGCGTGCTATAGCGCGTATTTGCATAGTCGCCGCCATACTGGGTCCATTCCTTGCTAGCCTGCGCGAGCGCTGACGATCCTGTTGCTGCCAAGGCAATGCCGAAGACACCGGCCACGATGGCGTGTTTGAAATGCTTCATGCGGACTTCCCTCCTAGGATTATGAATTTGCCAATTCCGAGCGCCACGGATTATTTTTGTGGGGACTCGTTTCGAAGACTCCTGTTCGCCATTTGCTGTACGACGAGAACAAATTCAAACCCTTTGATCGCTCTTTTCGCAGCGGCTTCGGCTTGAGTAATTTGACTCCTCGGCATTGAATTTGTCAACGGCTCGGCGACACGGCTCGGTGATATGAAATGCTTGCCGCTGCGGTCGTGGCGGTTGGGGAAAAAATGTAGCCTGGAAGGAGCGAAGCGTACTGGGTGGCCTTGGGCCATTCCGGGAACAAACCCGGCTTTTGAACTCATTTTAGTTTGCCACTTACTGCGGCATCAATCGACCTGCGAGGCAATACAGATGCGGC
>JANNFT010000514.1:0-7498 GCA_031380185.1 Pseudomonadota bacterium | reverse complement strand
CTCAACACTTACCCGCAAGCACCTGCGCTCGAACAAGCGCTAAGCATCATGGCAAAATCTTACCGCGCGATGGGGCTTAACGATCTCGCCGCAGACGCGACCAAAGTCCTACAGAAAAATTTTCCGAACAGCAAATACCTCAACCAAAAATCATAATTCCCGCGGGCATGTAAGCCTTCGCTGCGTGGTACGACAATTGCAAGTCCAGTAACGGGAGCAGTCATGGCAACAGCGGAATTCGATATCTGCGTGATCGGCGGCGGTGCTGCGGGCCTGGTCGTCTCGGCCGGTGGATCGACACTCGGCGCGAAAGTCGCCTTAGTGGAAAAGCACGAGGGCGGCATGGGCGGCGATTGCCTTCACTATGGCTGTGTGCCGAGCAAAACCTTGCTGCGCTCGGCCAAAGTGGCGCACCAAATGCGCCACGCCGATCGCTACGCCATTTCTCCCGCGGTTCCACAAATCGATATCGGCAAAGTCATGCAGCGCGTCGCCGGCGTGATCGCTTCGATTGAACCGAACGACAGCCCGGAACGCTTTCGCAGCCTCGGTGTGAATGTTTCCTTCGGCGCCGGGCAATTCATCGATCCGAACGCATTCATGGTCGGAAGTAGAAAACTGACGGCACGTAAGTTCGTCATCGCCACCGGCTCGCGACCCGGTGTGCCGCCGATTCCCGGTTTAAATGACGTGCCGTTTCTGACCAACGAGACCGTGTTTAAACTCAAAGAAGCGGCGCCAAGCCTCATCGTTATTGGCGCCGGGCCGATCGGCTGTGAAATGGCGCAGGCCTTTGTGCGGCTCGGCAGCAAAGTCGCCGTCGTCGATTTGAGTCCGACGTTGCTGCCGCGAGAAGACGCGGATCTCGCCGCCGTCATTCGCGCACAAATGGAAGCCGACGGTATCGAGTTTCACCTCGGCGTGACACCGGCGAAAGCCGCTGGCATCGCCGGGGCGATGTCACTCTGGATTAAAGATAAAGACGGCCGGGAAATTAAGCTTGATGGCTCGCATTTGCTGGTCGCGGCCGGACGCAAAATGAATGTCGAAGACTTAGGATTGGACGCGGCGGGTGTGCAAGTCGAAAACGGCCGCATCGTCGCCGACGCAACCTTGCGCACAACCAATAAGAATATTTATGTCTGCGGCGATGTCGCCGGCACGTTCCAATTTACTCACATGGCGGAACATCATGCCGGCGTGGTGCTGCGCAATATTTTGAATCCGCTGCCGTTCAAATTCGCGAAAGCCGAAACCCGGGTAATTCCCTGGTGCACCTTTACCGAGCCGGAACTAGCGCGCGTCGGCGTGTCCGAAGCGGAAGCGACGCAGCAGAATATCCCGCATCGTGTGTACAAATTTCCGTTCGAAGAAATGGACCGCGCCCGCGCCGACGGCGATACAGAAGGATTCGCAAAAATCATCACCGATCCGAAAGGAATGATCCTCGGCGCAGCGATAGCCGGCCGCCACGCGGGTGAGCTGATTCACGAATATGTGCTCGCCATCGCAAAGCGCATGACCGCCAACGATCTGTCCGGCATCATTCACGTCTATCCGACTTTGGCGCAGATCAATCGCCGCGTCGCGGACCAACGGCGCAAAGAATCACTGACGCCGAATGCGAAAAAATGGATTATGCGCATTGCGGGTTTACGTGGGGCATAGGCTGGAGAGGGAATCCCCGTGCGGCTCTCCAAGCATGCATCGCCACGATTACGTATTCGTGCGGCTTGCGGCACAGGTGCCTGATTTACTGACGCGAAGTTTAACCCTTGTCATTCCCGCGAAGGCGGGAATCCATTTGGCGGTAGCAGTAGTCGGGGCACAATGGATTCCCGCCTTCGCGGGAATGACAGTTTTGAGGCCTATGGTTATTGCGTTCAAAAATGAATCGACCCCATCCTAACCAATGAAAAACTCCGCAACGCTAATAAAAATCCTAATCCTCGCACTGTTCGCCGGCGGCATCATCCTCTTCTTCGCTCTCGGTGGCCAAAAATATCTCAACCTAGAAACACTCAAAGCTAATCGCGACGCGCTGATCCAATATGCGAATCATCATTATCTATCGGCGTATGTCATTGGCTTTTTTATCTATACAATTTCGACCGCGCTCAGCTTGCCCGGCGGGTTGATCCTTTCCCTTGCGATCGGTTTGGTGTTCGGCCGCTGGGCCGGCACCGTGTTGATTGTCCTCGCGGCCACGCTCGGTGCGACGCTGGTGTTCCTCGCCGCACGCTATCTTTTCGCGGACATGGCGCGCAAAAGGATCGGTGGGTTAGCACAAAAAATCAACCAAGGTTTTACCCAAGACGCCTTCAACTATTTGCTGTTCCTGCGCCTGGTGCCGTTGTTCCCTTTTTGGCTGGTTAATCTTGCGCCGGCATTCACCAACATCTCGCTGAAAACCTATGTGAGCGCGACTGCCATCGGCATCTTGCCGGGCACGTTCGTGTTCGCCAATCTGGGCCAAAACTTGGGCCGCATCTCATCGACAAAAGAACTGTTGACGCCGCCGATAATCGGCGCCTTTATTTTGCTCGGCGTGTTCGCGCTCGTTCCGGTTTTGTATAAGAAGTTCAAGGTCAAAGGGTGAGGCGATGGATTTAGGCCGGACGTTGTATGCTCGCGCGGTTGTTGCGACGTTAGATTGACTAACTTTGTTTCCGAGAGTCCAGATTTGAGCACACTGATTTCTAAGTTTTTCTCCGCCGCACTGATAGTCGTCGCCGGTTCGGCGTTTGGCGAGGTGGATCACGGCCTATTCGACCATGTTTTAAGAACCCACGTCAAAGATGGCCACGTTGACTATCCGGGCGTCGCGGCCGATAAGTCCTATGGACAATATCTGGCTCAGCTCGCCAACGCCGAGACGCCACGCGCCAAGAACGAAACTTTGGTGTTCTATATTAACGCCTACAATGCGCTCGCGATGAAAGGCATACTCGACGGCCGCTCGCCATCCAATGCATTTACGCGTCATCTGTTTTTTAAGTACTCGAAGTATTCCCTCACGAAGAGTGAGATCAATCTGCACAGCATCGAGCATGAAATCCTGCGCAAACTGGACGAGCCGCGTATCCACTTCGCGATTGCGTGTGCTTCCGAGTCATGTCCGAAAGTGCGTAGCGATGCCTTCACTGTCACTAGGCTGGAAGAACAACTCGACGACAACGCCCGCAGTTTCATCAACGACTCGACGCGAAATCGCTTCGACAAGAAAGACAAGGTCGCTTACCTATCGCAAATCTTCAAATGGTTCGACATAGATTTTGAGAAAAGCTCGGGGACAGTGCAAAAATTCATCGCCAAGTACGTGAATGATCCCGACGTCGCTAAGGAACTTGCGGCGGATGGCTATAAGGTTAAGTATCTGGACTACAGTTGGGCTCTAAACGGAACGCCGCCGAAATAATATCGCAATGCGCCTCTCCATCGTCATCCCTGTCTTGAACGAAGCCGATGGGATCGAACCATTCTTGTCTTCCCTACAACCTTTTCGCAGCCAGGGCCACGAGATCATCTTAGCGGACGGCGGCAGTACCGATGCGACGACGCAACACGCGGCGAGTCTAGTCGATCAAGTCATTCAAAGCCCACGCGGCCGGGCACAGCAAATGAATGCCGGCGCGGCCGTTGCCCGCGGTGACGTCATTTTTTTCCTGCATGCCGATTCGCAATTGCCAAAAGACAGCGCCGCGCTGATTCTGATCGGACGACAGCATGCCGGTCGGCGCTGGGGCCGCTTCGATATTCGACTTTCAGGGGATCGATTCATGTTCCGCGTAGTCGAATGGTTCATGAACACGCGTTCCCGTTTGACCGGCATTTCGACCGGCGATCAAGGATTATTCGTCGAGCGGACATTGTTTGAATCCGTCGGCGGCTTTCCGCTCATGCCGTTAATGGAAGACATCGCGATCTGCGGACTTTTGAAGCAAATCGAGCCGCCGCTTTGTCTGGGCGAGAGGATCATCATATCCAGCCGCCGGTGGGAAGAGAATGGCGTTTGGCGCACCATATTCCTGATGTGGCGATTGCGATTTGCATACTGGTGTGGCGCCGATCCCGCGCAATTGGCGCGCATCTACTATCCCCATTCCGTTCATGGCTAATTCTACCGGCCTGCGCGTTTTAGTGTTCGCCAAGGCGCCCATCGCCGGTAAGGTTAAGACGCGTTTGTGTCCGCCACTGTCAAGCGACGATGCGGCGAAATTACAACAGCGAATGCTCCGCCATACGCTGATCACGGTGTCCCGCGCAGGCCTTGGCGCGGTCGAATTGCACTGTGCGAACGATCTGCAGCATAGTTTTTTTGCAGAATGCCAAAATGAATTCGATATCGAACTAAAACATCAAGTCGATGGCGATCTCGGCGTCAAAATGCATACGGCGCTCGACCAGGCATTGACCCGAACCGATCATGTGCTGCTGATCGGAAGCGATTGCCCGAGCATCACTGCGGATTATTTACGCGCCGCGGCGTTAACTTTAACCAGCGCCAAACCTATTGTATTTGGCCCGGCGGAAGACGGTGGCTATGGATTGATCGGAGTGCGAGATAGAACACCGGATATTTTCTCCAACGTCCCGTGGGGCGCCACGAGCGTAATGGAATCGACTCGTCGTATACTAATTGCTAAAGGTCTGACTTGGAGCGAGCTGCCGCCAGTCTGGGACGTGGATAGGCCAGAGGATTTGGCGCGCGTCGCCGGAAATGCCGACTTGAACTATTTGATGAAGGAATTGGTGCGTGTAGCGATCGCACGTTAGGCGACAAGCATTAAAGACTATGGAAAAAACGATATTAGTGCTGTTTCCAAACGAATGGGATTTTCTCGAATTCGGCGCACAGCGTTATCGCGGTAACACGCGATTCGTTTACGAAGGCTTCGACTTGCATAAATTTCCCGAGAACGCCAAACTCATGGTCTTCTCGGCGGGGCGCTTTATTGCGCGCATAGTGAGAAAATATCGCAACGCCGGTCTCGCCGGTGTGCTCAGTAACGAGGAACAGTTCGGCGCCGTGATCGCAGCGGTGATTGCGGAACGGTTGGGATTGCCGGGCGTGCCGCCTGCTGCTATTCTGATCGCGCAGCACAAATACTACGCTCGCGAATATTCCCGCCCCGCCGCGCCGGAAGCCACACCGAATTACACCGTATTCAGTCCCTATATCAGCCGCGAAGACGAGGTTAAGCAAAAATTCCCGCTCTTTGTAAAACCGGTGAAAGCAACCTATTCGATCCTCGCTAAGAAGGTCGATAACTTCGTTGAATTGCAACGTCACCTCACTTTCAAACCGCTAGAGACTTGGATACTCAAAAAATTAATTCAGCCGGCGGAAGATTTGGCGCAAATCTACACTAAGTTTCCGCTCGATGCCCATCACATTCTCGGGGAGGAAGTCCTGCAAGGCATGCAAGTAACGGTCGATGGTTATGTGCATGACGGCGTGGTGAAAATCATGGGCGTGGTTGATTCCGTCATGTATCCCGGCACCAACGCATTTCAGCGTTTTGAGTATCCATCTTCATTACCGCAAAGCGTGCAACAGCGCATGGGCGACATCGTTACGCGCGTCGTCCGGGCGTTCGGACTCAATCAAAGTTTGTTCAACGTCGAATTTTTCTACGACGCCGCGACCGACGATCTCAAGATCATCGAAATGAATCCGCGAATGGCTTACCAGTTTGCCGATTTATACGAGAAGGTCGATGGCTATAATCCCTACAATATTTTGCTCGACCTGACGCGCGGAAAAACACCGCAGCACGCCTACCGGCAAGGCATGTACAATCACGCCGCAAGCTTTGTGCTGCGCGCCTTTCCCGGCAGCCAACTGAAGACCGGGCCGAACCGGCAACGCGTTGCGCAAATCCGCAAACAATATCCCGATGCGCGCATCTTGGTTTACCTGAAAAAAGGCAGCAGTCTAGCGCGCGAATACAAATGGCTCGGCAGTTACCGCTACGCTGTGTTCAATCTCGGCGCCAAGACCAGCCAAGATTTGCAGCAGCGCTATCATCAAGTTCGCAATCAGTTGCCGTTCGTCTTCGCGTAGGGCAAGCCATCAAGTCGTCGCCCAAGCATCCGTCCATCCCAGGCGTGGTTCCCGCCCCCGGCTACAACATTCGAGGGCAGGCTACAGCGGGAATCCCGTTTCTTTATTTCGCCATTTATCTCTGGTCAGTCTGCTCCCACTGCATGGCGGCCGAAGCAGTGCTTGAAATCGCCCCCTTCTCAAAATCGGCGCCAGGCGGCGCGCTGCCGGAAGGCTGGCAAGCGCAGACGTTCAAGAAAATCGACAAACATACCACCTACGAACTCGTCAAAGATGGTGACGTCACGGTCGTAAAAGCGAGCGCAATCGCGTCTGCCTCGGGCTTAACCAAGCCTCTCGATCTCGATCTCAAAGATTTTCCGATTCTGCAATGGCGCTGGAAAGTTGCCAATGTCCTCAGTAAAGGCAATCCAAACACTAAAGCCGGTGATGATTATCCGGCGCGTATTTACATCACGTTCAAATACGATCCAGCGCGCCTTTCCGCGTGGCAACGCGCCAAATACGGATTGGCGAAGGTATTCTACGGAAACTATCCGCCGCACGCCGGCATCAACTACATTTGGGAATCGACTTTGCCGGTAGGCACAGTCGTACCGAACGCCTACACTGATCGACTACGCATGTTCGTCGTGGAAAGCGGCACGATAAAATTAAACGAATGGCAAAGCTATTGCCGCAATGTCTACGAAGATTACAAGCAAGTGTTCGGTGAAGAGCCGCCACGGGTTTCCGGTATCGCCATCATGACCGACACCGATAACACCGGCGAAACCGCCACCACATTTTACGGCGATATTCGCTTGCGATCGTCGGAATAGAGGACGATGAAACGTCTGGTGCTAGTCGGCGGCGGCCACAGTCATTTGTTCGTGCTCGAAGCCTTTGCGCAAGCGCCGCTGCCCAATGTTGAAATCGTTCTGGTCAATTGCACCATGCATGCACCCTACTCCGGCATGCTGCCCGGTCTCATCGCCGGATTGTATGAGTTCGACGAATGTCATATTCATCTCGAATCACTGACCCAGCGTTGTAACGTTCAGTTTCGTCACACCAGCGTGCTAAGCGCCGACTTGGCGCAACGACAGTTAGCATTGGCAGACGACACAACACTGCACTACGACCTGCTGTCGATCAACACCGGCTCCACGCCGCCGCTATCGGATACGCCCGGCGCGAAAGAAAACGTGTTGGCTATCAAGCCCATCGAAGATTTTCTATTGGGCTGGAAAGCGATGCGCGAGGCGATCGCCAAACGTGAGCGGTCGGTGCGCGTCGCCCTGGTGGGAGGCGGCGTGGGCGGCGTGGAGATTGCGCTGGCAATGCAACACGCGCTGCGCTCGGACAGACTGCATAAGCTGACATTCGAAGTCGTATGCGACACACCGGTTATTTTGATGACGCACAACGCGTACGTGCGCCGAAAATTTC
>JANNFT010000507.1:0-25505 GCA_031380185.1 Pseudomonadota bacterium | reverse complement strand
CCGGATTTATTCGCGCCAAGTGAAGGGCAAGACATCGTCGCCGATTTTGCACACACCGGATTGACCCTGCGGCGCCATCCGCTGACTTTGTTACGGAGTAAATTAAGCGCACAAAAAATTCTCAGCGCAGCCGATCTCAAGCAAATACAACACGGCCAACGCATCCGCACGGCGGGTATCGTCACCTGCCGGCAACGCCCCGGCGCCGCTTCGGGCGTGACTTTTGTTACGCTGGAAGATGAAACCGGCTATAGCAATATCGTCATCTGGCGCGATCTCGCCGATCGGCAGCGCCGAGTGTTGCTGGCAGCGCGCTTGATGTGCGTCGAGGGTATCGTCGAGCGTAAAGGCGAGGTGATACACGTCATCGCGAAACGCTTGATCGATCACAGCAAGTTGCTGGGAAGTTTAGTGATCGAGAGCCGGGATTTTCACTGAGCGTGCGCCTTCAATTTGCGCCGCCGTAGGTTTCAATTTAGGAAATCCGCTAGCGCCGCCGAAAAGCGCAAAAGCCCAAAAGCCCATTCGTGTATCATCCGTTCACGTTCCCCAATGCTTACAAAAAAATTGATTCAACGCCTAGCATTTCATTGCCATTTTTTGGTTCGGCTGACGCGATGGAACATCGCGATTTCCATTCTCATCGTTGTTTGCGCGGCGCTTAACTATCGCGACGCATTCTCACAAAATTTTCCCAATCGCAAAGTAGAAACGGAAATGCCGGCCGCACCGGTTTCGGAAACCGCGCGCAGCACGCTCGCTCGCGTGCGTGGTTCGGTGGTGCAGATCAAAGGATTATTCGGTGGCAATGTGGCGCAAGCATTTCACGGTACCGGATTCGCCGTCGCGCCCGGTGGCTTGCTGTTGAGTAACTATCACGTCGTTGCCGAACACGTTTTGTATCCCGACAAGTATCGCCTCGAATATCGCACGCCGGACGGCGCCACCGGCAAGATCACCGTGCTCGCTGTCGATGTCGAACACGATTTATCGCTACTGCGCGCCGTGAAACTGGATCTGCCAGCGCTGAGTCTGCGTCTTGATATCCCAAGCAAAGGTGAGCGCGCCTATTCCGTTGGCTTTCCGCTTGACGTCGGGCTGACCATCACCGAGGGTGTGCTGAATGGCAAAGTCGAAGATTCGTTCGATCCGCGCATTCACTATTCAGGCGCGATCAATGGCGGCATGTCCGGCGGGCCGGCGCTCGATGCGATGGGCAAGGTCATCGGCGTCAATGTATCGGGTTATCGCTTCGAGCAATTGGTCAGTTTTCTGGTGCCGGCAGAGCACGCACAGAACCTCCTCGATCGCGGCAAGAACCAGCCGCTCGACTTGAAGCTGGCCCGGCAAGAAGTCGCACGGCAATTGCGCCATCACTCCGATCAACTGCTAGCGTCCCTGGATCACGATTTCCTTACGCAGCGAACGGCGGGTTACGATCTGCCTGCGAAATTGGATCGCTTCGTCGATTGCAATGCATCCGGCGATACGATGTCCGACCAACCGACGCAGTCGGAGCGAATCGGCTGCAGCGCCAAGGCCGGGTTGTATGTGCAGCAGAATATGTATAGCGGCGATCTCGACTACAACCACTTGGTCATCACCTCCGGCAAGCTCGACGCGTGGCGTTTTGCGCGACGCTTGAAATTTTCGACGCTCGCAGGGGGCGGATTCAACTCGCCGAAAAATGTTGCGCCCTTTGCGTGCAAGAACGATGTGGTGCGTTTGAATGGGCTGGATGCCGATCTGTTAATTTGTACGCGGGCTTATCGTTTATTCGAAGGCCTTTACGATATTTCTGTACGGGTGCTCAGTCTCAACCATTCGACGCGGGGCTTCTCGAGCAATCTACAATTGAACGGCGTGGATTTTGACGCCGGAATTAAGTTCGTCAATCGTTATGTGAAGGCGATCAAATGGACGCCATAGTCGTCGAGATTTTGAATCGCCGCGACCATGTGCAATCGCGTCAGCGCATGGACGGCAAGCGGCGCTTCACCATTGGGCGTGGCGCCGGGTGCGATGTGATTGTCGACGATCCCCATGTCGCGGCGATACACGTTGTGGTCGACGTCGCCGAGGATGGCGGCATTACGTTGACCGATCAGAATAGCGTCAATGGGATTTGGGTCAAAGGTCAACGTATTCGCAGCCCACAACCGGCATCTTTGGTGGCGAGCGATTTTCGGATCGGCCATACGAAATTTCGCGTGCGCTCGCCGAACGAACAACTCGCGCCCGAACGCGCCGATGGCGCGACTGCAACGGAGTCGCAAGTCGCCTATGGAAAATGGTTTGCGATTGGTCTGTTGGCCTGCGCGGTCTTGCTCGGCCTTTCGAGTTGGCTCGATGCGCCACGCGACATTGCCGTGACAGTTGCGAGCATGTTCGTCGGCCTATCGATTGCGGCAGGTATGTGGGTCGGCATTTGGGCGTTGTTATCGCGGGTGATGTTGTTAGAGTGGCGCTGGTTAACCCACGGGGCGATCTTGCTGTGCTACGTCGCGGTGCTGACGATCGCCGATTCGATTGTCGATATCGGCTTGTTCGCCCTGGATCTTCGCGCTCCCGGCTGGTTAAAAATTGCCTTGGGAACGATCGCCGCAGGCGGCTTGCTTTATTTGCACTTGTTAAATGCATCGCCTATGAGAAAACGCATCGCCGGCTCAGTTGCATTTTTGATTCCGGCACTGGCGTTCGGGACACTTAATTGGGTGGAAGCGCGCAATCAACGCCGGAACGTCAACTACATCGAAAGTGCGCAGGAAGTGTTTCCGCCGTATCTGCGAATGCGCGCGGCGAAACCGCTTAATGGATTTTTTGACTCGATGGTTAAACTTAAAACCGAAGCCGACGAAAAACGCCGCGTTGCGCTCGAAGAGGGCGAAGACGAGGAAATGATTGCCGGCGATTGATGGCGCCAGCAGGCGCGCCGCGCTTGCCGTTTGGCTCTATATGCTCGGAGAGCCGCTCTGTTACCGGGTAGCCCTGGCCTCGGGCCAGTGCGCCTGTTGATGGCGGTTTTTATTTCTTAATCATCGCGGCGGCATTTTCGCCTGGCGCCAGTTCGCGATAACGCAGCCAACCGGCGTTCATTTCGTCCCATGTTTGATCGCCCCACGGCACTTCGCGCGCCGGGTCGGGGTTGGCGGGATTGCGCGCCGAGTTATCCCACGTCATATCGAACACCAGCCGGGTCCCGCTCGGCATGATTTTCGGTTCTTGAAACTGATACACCGTCTGCCAATTGAAATCGTATTTCGGCACGGACAATAATGTTTCCTCGCGACCATCGGGATAGTGCGCCGTGAATCTCGCCGCGCGACCACGCAGGTGCGCGTGCGGCATCAAGCTATACAGTAGGACATTGTTGCGGAATGTGTATGCGACTGATTCTGTATGCGCCTGCGCGCCCGCCGGAATACGCAACGAACGCGAATTCAAAAACTGTAGGCGCATTTCGTACTTCGGCGGGTTTTTGTGTAAGTAGTAGCCGACGCGCGTGACGTCGCGCACCGCTTTACCATTCGGCGTGTAGTGCGTTTGGAATTGCAAGTGCGCGTTGGCGCGTAGCAACACACCGGCGCCATCAGGGAACGCTAAGAAATTACGCCCCGGCGAATAGCCGCCGAACGCGGCGAGCTGTTCGATGCCGGTACGGCCGTTGTTTTCGGAATCATCGACGCCGGTGAGCACGTGATGCACCACCGCCGGATTGCCCGGCAGAATCTGAATCGCGCGCACCCAGACATCGCGATCAAGCGGATTCGCTACCCGCGGGTATTTGTAATCGACCACGCCGGTCGCAGGCACCTCGAACGCGGGGATCTCGACCACCATATCCGGCTCGCCAAGTACCCACTTGGTGATGAGCGGTTCGACTTTCGCCAGTGGATCGTCACCCATGCCACGCGGCGCACCCGCTTCGATCCAATGCACCAGCGTCTGCGCTTGCTCGATCGAGATCGAGCGGTCACCGATGAAATTTCCGAAATGCGGATCGGCGTACCACGGTGGCATGCGCTTGGTGCGAATCACTTCACGAATCATCGGCGCGAAGCCACGCACGTTTTCGTAACTCGTCATTGCCCATGGACCGATGCCGCCGGGCCGATGGCAGGCGACGCATTTTTGTTGCAACAACGGCGCGATCTGCTCGACATAGGAAATCTTCTCGTGCTCCGCTTTGCGTCCGCGCTCGGTTAAGTTGACGATACAGCCGACGGCTTCGGCTTGTTTCACCGTGACCGCTTTGTTGGCAAGAACTGCTGTCAGCGCGTCGGCTAAATAACGATGTTGTGCAGCAGATTTCTGCGCGCCCAACGACAGCCGATCATCGATCGGTCCGCGATACGCCAACTTCCAAGTGCGCGGATCGATCACGAACACATCCGCCGTGCGCGTCACACCCAAGGCCTCGCCGACCAATTGCGTCTCGTCGCGCAGGATAGGTAGATCGATGCCGAACTCCGCAGCTTCTTGTGCTAAAGCTGCACGATCGTCTTGCGGATTCGAATTGATCAGCAAAAACTCGACACCTTGCGCTGCGAATTGTTTACGTACGTTGGCGAGTTCGGGCAGCGACTGCCGCACGATTGGACAGCCGGCGCCATGCACCATCAATACGATCGCTTTTGCGTCCGAAAAATAATGCAATTCGTGTGACGCGCCGGATTGATCTAAGAGCCGGAAATTGTCGACGTGCTCGTCAGGTTGAATTGCTTGGGTCGCGTTTGGTATGCCAATAATGCAACCGATTGCGAAGAGAATACGGATAGCTGCTTGCATAAACGAAATCCTGTGCGATGAACTAAGCGATGCAGAATGCTAGTATAACCCTACCCGTGGGAGAAGGGCGGGGGAGAGGGTCGCCTGAGGTTTGATCGCCGCGCATTTCCGGCTAGGCAAGCTTCGACGGACAAAATAAAACTGGCGCAGTTCGCACTGCGCCAGGCTACACTAAAGCGGCGCTTAGCCGCTCGACATCCTTACCACCTACGCCACGGATCCGGCACAAATCCCCCGGGGAAGGGGTGCGGCTCCCGGCGATGCACGTAACGTTCTTTAGGAATGACGCCTGCCGAGACGAGGTTGCGATAACTATCGTAGTAAATCGTAATCACGTCGTTCGGCCGGCTCGATTCGCGTTCGAATTCCACTTGGCGAACTTCCGAGCGTTCGTTGCGGCCGTGGCCGGTGCCGAGTTTGTCGTCCGCTTGCGGCACGCGTCGATTGCTTTCGTAACCCGGCGCGCCTTGCGCTTGCGCTTTCGATTCCGGCACGCTGTAGCGGCGCGAATCTTCCGGCGTGCCGCGCTGTTTGTCGTACGGCCGATAGTCGTAGTCGCGCGACGGCGGATCGTATTGCTTGCTACGGAACACGGCGACGCCGATGACGCCGACGTCATCAGGGCGATCGGTGCGCGCCGCGTAGGAATCGGGCAACTCGGTAAAATAAAATCGCGCGACGCGGTCGGTGTTCTTGCGCCAGCCCTTGATGTCGGTTTGTTGCCACGGCGTGAGCATGTAGCCCGATTGATGTGGCGTCGCCGTTTCACCGCTGACGACGTTGACGCCGTCGACCGACACCACACCGAGCACATCGCGCGCGCTTTGGCTGCGCAAGGTGATTTGATATTCGTTGCCGGGTTTGCCGGCGACGTAGTATTTGCCATTGTGATAATAGATCGGCAATTCGCGTTGTTCGTTGCGATCATAGATCGAGACGTCGGCGAGCGTACCCACGGCGTGGGCTTGTGAACTTAATGTTGCGACGACGACTGCAGTTAAAATTCCGAACCGGCTCATGATTGTCTCCTTATGGTTAGTCGGTCATGCATTAACGACTCGAGGCTATCAAACGGCTCACATGGATTTGTATCAAGTTGTAGTGGGATATGGCTGTGCCGGGAGCCGCGTCCTGCTTGGCTTCTGACATGGCATATCTTGGGAGGCAATATCTATGCGCTTCTTCAGGCGGTGCACGCGTGGCGCCGCTTCAATTGAGGCTGTCCCCTCACCCTGACCCTCTCCCCAAAGGGGCGAGGGGAAAAAACTCCGTTTCTAGGGTAACTTATCGCGATCCTGTTTCCACACTTAGGATGTCTGAATTTTATTCGGCAACTACCAAAGTCGACGTCGTCGAGTCGTTCGGATCGCGCGCCCCGCGCCGCCCACTACCCATCAGCAGCAACAGCGGCAAACCCAGCGCGGCGCCGATTGCCAGCAAAGCAAAATCTGCCGTGTAACCAAACATCGCGGCTTGTCGATTGATTTCGCGTTCGAGTTTTGCGTGACCCTCGGGCGTATTGAGATTCCAATGTTTGGCAACGGCTTCGCTTTGCAGCGCAGCGTGATAGGGCGTGACTTGCTCTACCATTTGCGCATGATGCACGGCGCTCGTATGCACAAAGTAGCCGAACGCGAGTGATATGCCGACGCTTGCGCCAACGCTGCGCACAAGATTAAACACGCCGGTGGCTTCAGTACGTTGGTGCGGCGCTAGTGTGGAGAACGCGAGCACTTGGGTGGGCACCAGTATGATGCCGGCGCCGAGCCCTTGCAAAAATCCGGTCCAGATGATCGGCCACTCGCCGACGTTGATATTCCATGTCGCCATTTCCGCGCTCGAGATCGCCAGGCTGAGCAGTCCGATGGCCATTAATATGCGCGGCGCGACGCGATGCACGATCCGTCCACTGATGAGCATGGCGCTCAGCAGTCCCAAGCCGCGCGGCGATTGCAGCAAACCGACGGTGTCGATGTTGTAACCGCGAATCTCCGCCAGAAATGTCGGCATCATCACCATCGGCGGCAGCGTCAACAAGCCATAGCCAAATACAAATGCGAGGGCGAAGAAATAACTGCGTTGCGTGAACATGCGCAAATCGAGAAACGGATTGCGCGTGGTCAAACTGTGGGTTAGGAAAAGATAAAATCCCAACACGCAAAGGCAAGCTTCAAGCACGATCTCGCCCGACTCGAACCAATCAAGCCGCCCACCGCGATCGAGCATCATTTGCAGCGCGCCGAGCCCAAGCGCTAGCGCGAGAAATCCGAACCAATCAAGCCGGTGCTTTGGATTTTTCACCGTTTCGGGAACGAACGCGAGAATGCCGAGCCAGGCGAGAATGCCGAACGGAATATTGAGATAAAAAATGTAACGCCAACTCATGTATTCCGTTACGTAACCGCCGATGGTCGGGCCGATCACCGAACCGAACACCGCGCCAGTTCCCCACAACGCCATGGCGCGGCCGTGTTGTTCGGTCGGGTACGTGTCGAGCGTAATCGCTTGCGACAGCGGAATGATGAATGCGCCGCACAGTCCTTGAATCAGGCGCGCGAAAACTTCAAATGCGAGCGAATCGGCCAGGCCGCAAAAAAGCGAAGCAATCGTGAATCCGGCCATTGCCCAAAGGAATACGCGCTTGCGCCCGAAGCGCGAACTGAGCCAGCCCGCCGTCGGAATCATCACGGCGGAGGCGACAATATAAGACGTGATCACCCACGAGATTTGATCGGGCGTCGCCGAGAATGCGCCTTGCATATGCGGCAGCGCGACGGCAGCGATGGTCCAGTCAATAGAATAAAGAAATGCGGCGAGCATGACCGAGCCGCTGATGAGTGCCGGATGGCGCGGCAATGCTACCGCGTCGCTCACTGCACCTCTCCGGCTTGAGCGGGCGCTGCTTGCAAAAATTGCGGCAGCCAGCCGGAATCGACCAAATTTTGCACGTTACGCGGCAGTCCGCGCTCGCGCAGGGTATCGACGGCGGCCGTGACGGTCATCCCCGCGCGCAATTGATTCGCGTCCGGCTCGATTTGAATAATCACCGGAATGCGCTGCACGACTTTGACCCAATTGCCGGTCGCGTTTTGCGGCGGCAATACGGCGAACTCGGCGCCGGTCGCCGGTGCGATCGCGGTGACTGTGCCACGCCACTTTTGCTCCGGGTAAATATCCGATATGACTGTTGCGGCTTGCCCGACTTTCATATGTGCTAGTTGGGTTTCTTTGTAATTTGCTTCGATCCACGCCTGGCCGCTTTCTATCAGGCTGAACAGCGCTGCGCCGCGCTCGGCGAATTCGCCGGCACGCAATTTCATGTTGCTCACCACGCCCGCCGCGGGTGCGACGATGCGGGTTCGTTCGAGATCGAGCAAGGCATCGTCGAGCGCGGTTTTCGCTTCGCGGTAGCGCGGGTGTTTTTCGCCCGGGAGTTGCGGATCGCCGTTCAAATTCGCCAGCACGCCATTCGCGCTTTCTCCGGTGGTCGCCAGTTCGCGCTGCGCCACGCCGAGATTCAGTCGCGCCTCATCATACACATCGCTGCGAATCATGCCGTACTCTTTGAGCTTGCTTTGGCGTTCCAATTGCTTGCGCAAAAATTGAATGCGCTCGCGTGTCTCATCCGCTTTCAGCAATGTCGTTTTATAATCCGCACGCAGCGACGCCACTTCGGTGCGTATGACTTCCAAGCGCGCCTTGGCGCGCTCGACGGCGATTTCGTAAGGCTGCGGGTTGATACGAAACAGCAGCGCGCCAGCGGCGACCGCTTGATTGTCGCGCGCCAATACTTCAACCACGCGCCCGGCGATCGGTGAACTGACCGTGCTGATATTGGTTTTGACGTAAGCGTCTTCGGTCTCGACGAAACGTCCGCCGCGCGCGTAATACTGCAAGCCGAAAATCGCCGCGACGATCGGCGCGACGCCGAGCAACAGCACCCTTGTGAGAAGTAACAACAGTCGCGATGTAAAGGGTGGCAGCGTCATCGTCATGGCCCGCGCGCGCGCGCGGCCGATTTCGCCGCGCCGTTTTCCAACCGCGTCAAATTGGTTTTGATCGACAACAACATATCGACAAAACGCTCGCGATCCTCGACTTCGAAATCGCCCAGCGCATCGCGGCGCAAGTCGGCTGCCGCCGCGCGCATCGCTTTCACCGCCGGCTCGACTTCGGCGGTGAGAAATACGCATTTCGCGCGCCGGTCCGTCGCGTGCTCCTCGCGCCGAATCCAGCCTTTGGCCTCCATGCGATCAAGCAAGCGCCCGAGGGTCGCTTTCTCGATTTCCAGAATGTCGGCGAGTTCCGATTGCGTCGAGCCGTTATTGCGAAACAAATGGTTCAGCACCCACCACTGCGACCGCGTTAAGCCGAGCGACTTGACGCGGCGGTCAAAGATGTTGCGCATCAAGCGCGCAACATCGTTGAGGATGAATCCGAAATTACGCGACAGGTCTTCTTTGATCATGTCGCTATTTTAGTTGCCTAGCTTACAGTAAGCAAGGCTATTAACTGTGTTGGGCTGTAGAAATGACAAACGCGCCAGGCTGGACGGCGCTTCCTGCTTTGCTTCTGGAGGGGTGTGACTGGAACGCCGCGCTGTAATTGGCGTTCGGGGCATTCTCCTTTGGGGTCATTGCGAGGAGTGAAACGACGAAGCAATCTGGTTTTTATCGCTCAAAATACGAGATTGCTTCGTCGTTTTACTCCTCGCAATGACAAGGAGGAATGGTCGAAGTTATTGCTAACGACTAAAGCGCTCCCGCAAAATATTCTTCTGTACCTTTCCCATGGTGTTGCGCGGCAATTCATCGACAAAATGAACGTGCTTCGGCACTTTGAAATTAGCCAATTCAGTTTTCACATGAGTTACAACGTCGGCCTCCGTTAGCGCTGCGCTATCCTTGCCGCGCACGACCACCGCCGTCACCGCTTCGCCAAAATCCGGATGAGGAAGGCCGATCACCGCGGACTCGGCTACGCCGGGCATGGCGTCGATGACCAATTCGATTTCTTTCGGATAGATGTTGAAGCCGCCGCTGATGATCAGGTCCTTGGCGCGACCGACGATGGCAACGTAGCCGTCTTTATCGATTGTTCCGATGTCGCCGGTTTTGAAGTAGCCGTCCGCCGTGAATTCTTCAGCGGTTTTTTCCGGCATCCGCCAGTAACCGGAAAAAACATTTGCGCCTTTGATTTCGATGCCGCCGGTTTCGCCGCCGTCGATGCGCAACGTTACGCCCGGCAACGGTTTGCCGACCGTGCCGCCGCGCCGCTCGCCTTCGTAGGGGTTGGAGCAAATCATGCCCGCTTCCGACATTCCGTAGCGTTCGAGAATGGTGTGACCGGTGCGTTCGCGGAATTCGTTGAACGTCTCAGGCAGCAACGGCGCGGAGCCGGAGACGAATAACCGCATGGTTTGGCACGCTTCGCGAGTGCACGAGGGCTCGCTAAGCAAGCGCGTGTAGAAGGTCGGCACACCCATCAACAAAGTTGCGCTTGGCAGCGCCGCGATCACCGCATTGGCGTCGAACTTGCGCTGGAAAATCAGCTTCGCGCCGCTCCGTAAAATCGTATTCAGCGCGACGAACAAACCGTGGATATGAAATATTGGCAGCGCGTGGATCAGCGTGTCGTTTGACGTGATCCGCCACGCATCGCATAGCACGTTAGCGTTCGAAGTCAGATTGCCATGCGTGACCATCGCGCCCTTGGAGCGACCCGTCGTGCCCGATGTGTAGATGATGACGGCAAGGTCGCGGGGCCTTGAAGTTGCCGTGACAAATTCCGTCGACGATAATCGAGCGGCGTCGGCAAAAGAGCCTACGCCGTTTTGATCCAGCGTAAATATATTCGGGACGTTAGCTGCGTCGCACAGTTTTGAAAACCACGCAAAATTTTGCGGCGAACAAATCGCGACGGCTGGTTCCGCGTCAGCAAGAAAATAGCGAACTTCACCCGGTTGGTAGGAGTTGTTGAGCGGTAAATAACACAAGCCGGCGCGCAGACATGCGAGGTATAGGAATACCGCGTGTGGCGATTTTTCTACCTGCACGGCGACACGATCGCCTGCTTTTAGCCCGCAGCCAAGCAGAAAATTCGCGTAGCGCGCGGTTGCTTGGTCGACGTCTGCGTAGCAATAACGTTCGCCGGAATCGGCTTCAAGAAAAGCTCGCGTGGGTGATTGCAAAAAGCGCTGCGCGCAATAAGCGTAAGTGTTCATGTTTTAGCTATAAAATGACTTGAGCACTGCCGGAAAAGCGCATGGATACTGCATCAGCGGGCATGCAATGCCACGACGGGGTGGCCTAGGGCCAGGCAAGCTGGGTATGGATCGTGGCGGGATAGGGTGCATTCATACCCCAGGGAATTTGAACGGTGCATGAATGCACCCTACTGCGGCGTTAATCTCCGCGCAGCAATTCGTTGATGCTTGTCTTCGCGCGCGTTTTCGCATCGACTTGCTTGACGATCACCGCGCAGTACAAACTATATTTTCCATCGCTCGACGGCAAATTGCCCGAGACCACGACGGAGCCCGGCGGAATTTTCCCATAACTGACTTCGCCGCTGTCACGGTTGTAAATCTTCGTGCTCTGGCCGAGATATACGCCCATGGAAATCACCGAGCCCTCGCCGACGATGACGCCTTCAACTACTTCCGAGCGCGCGCCGATGAAGCAATTATCTTCGATGATGGTGGGGTTGGCTTGCACCGGCTCCAACACGCCGCCAATGCCGACGCCGCCGGACAGATGTACGTTCTTGCCGATCTGCGCGCAGGAGCCGACCGTGGCCCAGGTATCGACCATCGTGCCCTCATCGACATAGGCGCCGATGTTGACGTAAGAGGGCATAAGCACGGCGTTCTTGGCGATGAACGAGCCCTTGCGCGCGATCGCCGGGGGCACGACACGATAGCCGCCTTTTTGAAAATCCTGCGTGGTGTAGTTGGCGAATTTCGAATCGACTTTATCGAAGTAATGGGTGTTGCCACCATCGATGATGTCGTTGTCTTTCAAGCGGAACGACAACAGCACGGCTTTTTTAATCCACTGGTGTGTGATCCATTCGCCATTGATTTTTTCTGCGACGCGGATACTGCCGCTGTCGAGCTTATTCAATGTTTCCGCGACGGCATCTTTGACATCGGCCGGCGCCGACGTCGGCGAAAATTCAGTGCGCCGCTCCCACGCGGCGTCGACGGTTTGTTGCAGACTCATGGCTCTCCCTTAAATCGTTTTGACAAATTCGGCGATGCGGTGGGCGGCGTCGATACATTCGTTTAACGGCGATACCATCGCAAGGCGCACGTAGTTTTCACCGGGATTAATTCCGTGCGCATCGCGGCCGAGATAACTGCCGGCGAGTACGGTGACGTTTTGATCTCGATACAAACGCTGCGCGAATTCAGTGTCTGCGAGCGGCGTTCTCACCCAATAGTAAAACGCGGCGTCCGGCAAGGTGAGTGGCAATACCGGATTGACGATATCGAAAAACGCGCGAAACTTTTCGCGATACAAGCGGCGATTTTCGATGACGTGGGCTTCGTCTTTCCACGCGACTTCGCTAGCGGCTTGCACTGCCGGGCTCATCGCGCTGCCGTGGTAGGTGCGATACAGCGTAAATTTCTTCAGAATACTGGCATCGCCCGCGGCGTAACCGGAGCGCATGCCGGGCACGTTGGAGCGTTTCGACAAGCTGCCCATCACCACCAACCGCGCATAATCGCTCAGGCCAAGTTGCTGCGCCGCCTCTAGCGCACCGAGCGGCGGATTGGCGTTGTCGAGATAAATTTCCGAGTAACACTCGTCGGACACGATGGTGAAGCCGTATTTCGCCGAGCGATTGAAAAGTTGCTCCCATTCGTCGATCGACATGACTTTGCCGGTCGGGTTGGACGGTGAGCAGGCGTATAGCAATTGCGTGTGTGCCCAAACATTTTCCGGCACGGTGGCTGCATCGAAGCGGAAATTATCGCTTGCGACGGTGTTAATGAAATACGGCTGGGCGCCGGCGAGCAGCGTCGCACCTTCGTAAATTTGATAAAACGGATTCGGGCAGATGACTGTCGCATTGGCTTTGGCGCGATCAACGACGGCCTGAGCGAGAGCGAAGATCGCTTCGCGGCTGCCTAAGGTCGGCAAAACCTGTGTGTTGCTATCGAGCTGATTCAGGCCATAGCGGCGCTCCAGCCAAGCAGCGATTGTTGCGCGCAGTGAATCGCTGCCGAGCGTGGGCGGGTAGCGCGACAGGCCGCCCAAATTGTCGACCAGTGCGTCGCTAATGAACGGCGGCGTCGGATGCTTCGGCTCGCCGATCGACAACAAAATCGGGCTGAGCGCCGCATTGGCCGTGATATTTTTGAAAAGCCCACGAAGTTTTTCGAATGGATAGGGCTGTAAAAGTTCGAGATCAGGATTCATGTTGTTACACCGTTGGTTTGCCGCGGTGTGCTGACTAGCGACTGTTATTTTGAGTGTTAATATTCGCGGCAAGTTCCGCCGAAAATTTTCAAGAAAGCATTATATTCCCGATGGCAGATCATCCAAACAAATATTTTCCGCCGACCGCGGCGTTGTTAGTCAGCTCGGTGATTTGGGGAACGGTCTGGCACCCCTATCGATTACTCGATGCGCAAGGACTACACGGCACGCCGGCGACATTTTTAACTTATCTCGTGACGCTGGCACTCACGGCGCTGGTATTTACGAAATCGTGGCGTGAATGTTTCAAAGCCCCAACGTTATTCTTCGCGCTGGCAATGGCCTCGGGCTGGGCCAATTATGCGTACGTGATGGGCACGCTCGAGGGCGAAGTCGTGCGCGTGTTGTTGCTGTTTTATTTGGCCCCGGTTTGGACGCTACCGCTGGCGCGATGGCTGCTCGGTGAACGCGCGACGCCGGCGAACTATGTCGTTGTGTTGCTCGCGTTGGTTGGCGCGATCACGATGCTTTGGCGGCCGGAAATTGGCTGGCCTGTGCCGCGCAATCCGGCCGATTGGTACGGCTTGTCCGCCGGATTCGCATTTGCGCTTAATAATGTGGTTGTGCGGCGCTTGCACGACAGCCGCGTTGCTGCGAAAACGTTTGCGAGTTGTTTTGGGGTATTGGCGATATCGGCTGTCGCAATGCTTTTGGCGGGTGACTTCTCGAGCCTCGCGCAAGCCCGCGGCGCGGCGACAATTTGGCTCATCATCGGCGTCGGAAGCGCATTGTTTTTCAGCACGTTAATGGTCTTCTACGGCGTCGTTCATCTTCCTGCCATTCGCGCCATCGTCATCATGTTATTCGAGCTTGTGGTCGGCGCGATTTCATCGCACTGGTTAGCCGGTGAAAGCCTATCGATGCGTGAGTGGGTCGGCGGAATTCTTATTGTCGCCGCGACGCTGTTCTCCGCGTTTCCAAATCGCAAACAGCGCTAGCCGCGCATATTCGATTGACTTTCAAACTGGCTAAGATTCACGCGGAGCGAGGGTTTCCAGCCCCTCTTGCGGTGCTCCGCGACGACGTTGGTGAAAATTCCACCGCGCACGAAGAACTTCGCCGTCAAACGCAAAAACCGCGGTCGCATCGCGCTTACCAGATCGTCGACAATTTTGTTGGTCACCGCTTCATGAAACGCACCGTGATCACGATAAGACCAGATGTAGAGTTTCAAGCTCTTCAGTTCAATATTTTTCTTGTCAGGAATAAAATCTAAATACAGCGTAGCGAAGTCCGGTTGCCCGGTCATCGGACACAGGCAAGTGAATTCCGGGATTTCCATGTGCACGTGATAATCCCGCCCGGGCGCGGGATTGAGGAAGGTTTCAATTTGCTGTGAAGGCGTGCTCGGCATTATTCCAACCTAACTAATCTGAGGTAAAATTGCGAATCGCTCGGGGGATCGACGCACGGAAACTCTTTGCGCGATCGATAATTATAACCGCTATCATAACTGCTAAATCGCTTGCGCCTCACTCACCTAAAACTTGCTGGATTCAAGTCTTTTCCCGAACCCACTCATATCCACATGCCGGGTCAGTTGGTCGGCGTGGTCGGTCCGAACGGCTGCGGTAAGTCCAATATCATCGACGCCGTGCGTTGGGTGCTGGGTGAATCCCAGGCGAAACAATTGCGCGGCGAAACCATGCAGGATGTCATTTTTAACGGCGCCTCGCAGCGCCAAGCGCTGAGCCGCGCCAGCGTTGAATTGACGTTCGACAACAGCCTCGGCCGCGCGCCCGGACAATGGTCCAATTACGCCGAATTATCAGTCAAGCGGGTGTTGGAACGCAACGGCGATTCGTCCTACTACATCAACAACACTCACGTTCGCCGCCGCGACGTGACCGATATTTTCATGGGCACGGGCCTTGGGCCACGCGCCTACGCGATCATAGAACAAGGGATGATTTCGCGCATTGTCGAATCCAAGCCCGAGGAACTGCGCGTGTTCCTCGAGGAAGCGGCGGGCATCTCTCGATACAAGGAACGCCGCCGCGAAACAGAGTTGCGCTTGGGCGACGCGCGCGACAACTTAAAGCGCGTGGAAGATATTCGCTCGGAACTGGGCGGTCAAATTGAACGCCTGATCGCGCAAGCCGAGCAAGCGACGCGTTACAACGCGTTGCAAACGGAATTGCGCAACACGCAAAACCTGCTGCTGATGATCAAAAAGCGCGACGCCGGCAATTTGCGCGAGCGGGCGTTGCGCGATATGGAAAAGATCAACACCGAGATCGAGGCGGAAACGGCGAATCTGCGCAGCGCCGAAGCGCGTTTGGCGGAAATGCGCCAAGGGCATTATGCCGCGTCCGACGCGGTGAACATAGCGCAGGGATTTCTGTACGAAGCCAATGCCGACGTGGCGCGCTTGGAAAACCAGTTGCAGTATTTGCGCGACAGCCGCAAGCGGCTTGAGCAGCAGCTTGCGCAAGTCAGTGAGCAACTGCAAGCACTCGCGCTGGAGCGCGACAGCGCAGCGCGCGAGCGCGTCCACTGGCAAAGGCAATCGACGCAGGGTGAAGAACAATTAGCTATCCGCACACAGGACCTGAGCCGCGAACAAAGCGCATTGCCCCAGGCCGATCAAGAGCATCGCACTGCCAGCCAAGCCCTGGCGGAAATTAAAACTGCGCTGGCGCAAACCGAACAGGGCCAGCGCTTGGCGCAAACCCATCGTGAGCACGCCGACCGAATCTTGCAGCAACTGCATGCGCGTCGAAACACACTGAGCGACGAACAGATTTCCTTGGTGATGCCGGACCTTACGGCGTTGGCGCAACTTGTCGCGACGATCGCGGGCTTGGGTCAAGAATTAAACGATTTGCAGCAGTGCCTGGCCGCACAGCACGAATTGACGCCGCGTTCCGAGCAGGCATTGCTGCAGGCGAGTCAGGACGCGGAAGACAGCCAGGGCGACCTGACGCGAATCGAAGCACAAATTCAGGCGCTGGAAAAATTGCAGCGGCAGCAACACCGCGACGAGAAAGTTCAGCAATTCCTCGCTGCGCACAATCTGCAAAGCGAAGCCAAGTTGTGGGAGTCGGTGCAAGTTGAACCGGGCTGGGAAGACGCATTGGAAAGCGTGCTGGGTGCGCGTTTAAATGCGGTTCGCGTGGCGGAGTTGGATGCGGCGATACATTTGCATCCAACGCCGCCGCCGGGCATCACTTTGTTCGGATCCGCGGCTGAGGTCGCGGCCAACCTGCCGAACGATCATTCGTGGACGCCGTTAGCGCACCGCATCGTTCGCGCCGAGCCCCATGTGGCGGGCGTTTTGGCGGATTGGCTGGACGCCGTTTACGGCGTCGAGAGTTGGCAAGAAGCGTTGCCGCTGCGCCGGCGCCTGCCGGCTGGAGCGCTGCTGGTCAGTCGCGAAGGCCATATTGTTACCCGCCACACCATCAGTTTCTTCGCGCCCCAGGCGGAAATGCACGGGCTGATCGCACGCGCCCGCGAAATCGTCGGCCTCAAAGTCGCGCAAAGCAACGCGCAGCAGGTTCTTGCGCAGCGGCGCGAGTCGCTGGCAAACGCGGAACGTCAGCATCGCGAAAACCGCGAGCAAATTGCCGCTTTCCAGCAGCAATTGGGCGAGCGGCAGGCAGCGCAACATGGGCAGGAAATCGAGCGATTGCGCTTGAGCCAGCAATCGGAACGTGTCAGCCATCGGCGCGGTCAGATCGAGCACGAGTTGCGTGAGATTGCGCAACAAGCGGACGCGGAGGCAAGCGCCCGCGACGCCAGTGCGCGCGAATTGGAGCGGCACGAAGCGAAATTCACGTCGCAGCAAAGCCAATTGCAGCAACGCGAGGCAGCGCTGCGCAACGCCGATGGAGCGCTGAATCAACGCCGCGCGGCGCTACAAGCAGCCGAACGCGCATTGCAGGAGGCGAAGTTCTTCGAGCGTTCTTGCCGCGAAAAACTGCAGGCGTTAGAGGCGTCGATGCTAAGCCTGGCGCGCCGCAACGAAGAGCTTACGCAAAATCGCACGGCGATCGAAACGGATATTGCCGGACTGGTTGAAGAAACGTTGCTTGCGACATTGCAAACCGCGCTGGGTTTGCGCACCGGGCGCGAAGGCGAACTAACGGCGCGGCGCGAGGCGTTGGAAAGCATTACGCAGAATCTCGGCGCGATTGACCAAGAACGCTTGGGCGCCGAACAGAAAATCGCGCCGCTCAAAGACAAGATCAACGATTTGCGTTTGAAGGAACAAGAAGCGCGCTTGAGCGAGGAAAATGCCGCGGAGCAAATGCTCGCCAATGGTTGCGTTGAAGCAGAGCTGTCACCGCTGCTGGAAAAAGGCATGCGCGCCAACGCGCTAACCGGCGATATCGTCCGCATTAGCGGCGCTATCGACGCACTCGGGGCGGTAAATTTGGCGGCATTATCGGAATTGGAGGCGGCGCGTGAGCGCAAGGATCATCTCGACAGTCAGTCGCAGGACTTGAATGAAGCGGTGGAAACATTGGAGTCCGCTATCCATCGCATTGATCGTGAAACCCGAGAACGTCTACAAGGGACGTTCGATCAAGTGAATGAAAATTTTTCGACGTTGTTCCCGACGCTTTTCGGCGGGGGAACCGCGCGCATCGAATTGACTGGCGAAGAAATCCTCGACGCCGGCTTAAGCGTCATCGCGCAACCGCCGGGGAAAAAGACCAGCTCGATTCATTTGTTGTCCGGTGGCGAGAAAGCGCTGACGGCGATGGCGCTGGTATTCGCGCTGTTTCGCTTGAATCCGGCGCCGTTCTGCCTGCTCGACGAGGTCGACGCGCCGTTGGACGATGTCAACACGGAGCGTTTTTGTGAGCTAGTGAAAAAAATGTCGGAAGACACGCAATTCTTGTTCATCAGCCACAACAAAATTACCATGGAAATGGCGAATCAATTGATCGGAATTACGATGCAGGAGTCTGGCGTATCACGCGTCGTGGATGTCGATATCGAACAGGCGATGCGTATCACCGAAGACGTTGCGGCTTGATGGGAAAATAGAAAGAACATGGGCGATCTAAGCGTTAGTTTGTTGATACTGGCTGTGTTGGTTGTAGTTGGCGTGTACGCGTTCAATCACCTGCAAGAACGAAAGTATCGCCGCGAGGCGGAGGATGCTTTCCGCCGGCCGGAGCAAGACGCCTTGCTGGATGAACCGGCGGTGGTAAGAGCCAAGCAACGCAAGGAGACTCTGGCTGCCGCGGAAAATCAACCCGCGGCGGTGGTGCTTGTAAAGCCGAAAGAAGCCGTTGAGCCGATGCTCGGCCTGGATCCGATTGCATCACCGGCTTCAAGTTTCAAACCGAGTGAATTGATCGATTTTGTGGCGATGATTAAGAGCGACGAAGTGAAGACCGGCAAAGTGCTGAAGGATGCGATTGCTCACTATCGCTACAACGGCAAACCGGTGCGCTGGTTGGGTCGCGGTAATCACTCGAGTGACTGGGTGGATATTGCCGGTCCGGAGCAGAATTTCACTGAGTTTAAGGCCGCGCTGCAATTGGCGAACCGTACCGGGCCGGCAACGGAATTGGACATCGCCAGTTTCGTTGGAATGGTCAAAAACATTGCGGCGGAACTCAAAGGGTATACGGAGTTTCCGAATGAAATGGACGCTTTAAAGCGCGCCGAACAACTCGATGATTTTTGCGCCGAAGTTGATTTGTTGGTCGGCGTGAATGTCATCAGCACCGACGGCGGCTCGTTTCCCGCAGCGAAGATTCGCGCCTTAGTGGAAGCCGACGGTATGTCGTTGGAACCCGATGGCGCCTTTCATCTGCGCGATGAGAATGTTGCGGAGTTGTTCTCTATGGTCAATCAAGAGCCGCGGCCGTTTTTGTCGGAACTGACTAAATCTATTTCGACTACCGGAGTCACTTACCTTCTCGACGTGCCGCGGACGGCGGATGGTTGTGCCGCCTTCGATCGCATGGCCGTGGCCGCGCGCCGCCTGGCCGAGGCGCTGCAGGCGCGGGTGGTGGATGACAAGCGCATGCCTCTGACGGAATCCGAGTTAAAGCGTATCCGCGCGCAACTTGAAGATATCTATTCGCGCATGGCTCGTGAGGGAATCGCGGCGGGCAGTCCCGATGCGTTGCGACTATTTTCTGAATGAATGTCGGTGACGGCGCCGTGCGCCGCGCCGCCGCATTGCGCGAAGCGTTAAATAAGCACAATCATCGCTATTTCGTTCTAGATCAACCGAGCATTCCCGACGCGGAATACGACCAATTGTTCCGCGAGCTGCAAGCGCTGGAAGCGCAGTTTCCCGCGCTTATCACGCCCGATTCGCCAACCCAACGTGTAGGCGTGGCGCCGATTGCCGGGTTCGAGCCGGCACAGCACCGCGTGCCGATGCTGTCGCTCAATAATGCGTTTGATAACGACGCTATCGTGGCGTTCGACAAGCGCGTGCGTGAGACATTGGACATTGCGGAAGTGGATTATTATTGCGAGCTAAAGTTTGACGGGCTCGCCGTGAATTTGACCTATGAGGGCGGATTGTTGCTGCGTGGAGCCACACGCGGCGACGGCGCCAGCGGCGAGGATGTGACGGCAAATTTGCGCACCATTAAAAACATTCCGCTGCGCTTGGCCGCTGCTACGGTTCCGGCAGTATTGGAAGTTCGCGGCGAAGTGATCATGTTTAAACAAGATTTTTCGGACCTGAATCGTCGCCAGCGCGAAGCCAATGAAAAAGAATTCGTCAACCCGCGTAACGCCGCTGCCGGGGCATTGCGCCAACTCGATCCGCGATTGACAGCGTCGCGCCCATTAAAATTTTTTGCCTACGGCGTGGGTGACAGTGCCGGTGTGAAACTGCCGGCAACCCATGAAAATCTATTGCAACGGCTCGCCGAATTTAGTCTTCCGGTGAATTCGTTGGCTCGCGTGTGTCGTGGCGTTGACGCGGTGCTGAAGTTCTATCGCGACATTGGCGCGGCGCGGGAAACGCTGCCCTACGAAATCGACGGGGTCGTCTACAAAGTTAACCGTTTGGATTTTCAAACGCAGCTCGGATTTGTGTCACGCGCGCCGCGCTTTGCCATCGCGCATAAATTCCCTGCCGAGGAGGCGCTGACGGAAGTGTTGGGCATCGATGTTCAAGTCGGCCGCACTGGTGTGCTAACGCCGGTCGCGCGCTTGAAGCCGGTGTTCGTTGGCGGCGTGACGGTAACGAACGCCACGCTGCACAATGAAGACGAAGTACGGCGGAAAGACGTGCGTATCGGCGATATCGTCACGGTTCGTCGAGCGGGAGATGTGATTCCGGAGGTGGTTTCGGTGTTGTTAGAGCGACGGCCGCCAGACGCAACAGAATTTGTGATGCCGGCGCGTTGTCCGGTGTGCGGGTCCCATGTAACCCGTGCCGAGGGCGAGTCTGCGAGCCGTTGCAGCGGCGGATTGATTTGTTCGGCGCAGCGCAAACAGGTGATTTTGCATTTTGCTTCGCGCCGCGCGATGGACATCGAAGGTCTTGGCGATAAAATTGTCGATCAAATGGTCGACGCCGGATTGGTTAGCACGCTCGCAGACATTTACGCCGTGACACTCGAGCAAATCGCTAATCTCGAACGCATGGGAGACAAGTCGGCGGCCAATCTGATCTACGCAATCAATACCAGCAAACACACGACGTTGCAGCGATTTATTTATGCGCTGGGTATCCGCAACGTTGGCGAATCCACCGCGCGCGATCTGGCGCGCCACTTCGGTGCCCTGGAAGCGTTGCTGGGTGCGGATCTTCAGGCATTGCAGGCGGTTTCCGACGTCGGCCTCGTCGTTGCGCAGGCAATTGTCGATTTTCTTGCCGAGCCGCATAATCGAAACGTGATTGATGCATTGCGCCGTCATGGTGTAGTGTGGCAAGAAACTGAACCGCTCGTTAAGGCAAGTGCGCCAGGTAAAGTAAATGGAAAAACCTTTGTGCTGACCGGGACACTGCCGACCTTGACTCGAGACGATGCCAAGGCGCGCATTGAGGCGGCAGGCGCCAAAGTTGTCGGTTCGGTATCGAAAAAGACTGATTATGTCGTGGTCGGGGAGGATGCGGGAAGTAAGCTCGTCAAAGCAAATGAATTGGGCATAACAATACTGGACGAGGTTGGCTTGATTGCGTTACTCAAAGAGAACGAAGGAACGGAACCGTGAACAAGATTCGTAAAGCCGTATTCCCGGTAGCGGGGTTGGGTACGCGCTTTCTACCGGTGACTAAATCATCACCTAAGGAAATGCTGCCGGTTGTGGACAAGCCGCTGATTCAATACGCGGTTGAGGAGGCGGCCGCCGCGGGCATTACGGAAATGATTTTTATCACGGGCCGCGGTAAGCGCTCCATAGAAGATCATTTTGATAAAGCCTATGAATTGGAGGCGGAGCTTGCCGCTCACGGAAAAACGCGCCTGCTGGAGCAAGTACGCAATCTATTGCCTCGCGGCATTCACTATTCCTACGTGCGCCAAGTCGATGCGTTAGGTTTGGGTCATGCGATTCTTTGCGCGTTGCCATTGGTCAATGATGAGCCTTTTGCGGTCCTGCTGGCCGACGATCTGATCGACGCGGCGGTGCCGGTGCTTAAGCAGATGGTCGATTTATTCAATGGCAATTCCATTTTGGGTCTGCAGCAGGTCGCTCGCGAAGAGACGAGTCAATATGGTATCGTCAAAGCCGATCGGCCGGTCGGACGCAAATGTAACATCTCCGCCATCGTCGAAAAACCGATGCCCAGCGCCGCGCCTTCGACTTTGGCTGTGGTCGGACGATACATCCTCATGCCACGAATTTTTCACCACCTACAGACAATGACCCCCGGCGCCGGTGGTGAAATTCAGTTAACCGACGGGATTGCCAGTTTGTTGAAAGAACAGGATGTAATCGGTTACGAATTTGACGGAAAACGTTACGATTGTGGCTCCAAACTAGGCTATCTTAAAGCGAGCGTGGACTTTGGTCTGAAGCATGCGGAAGTCGCGGTGGAATTCGCGAGTTATCTGCGCCAACTGGATGTGCGCTGATAGCGATGCTTTCCGCAATTGAAGCCCTTAAGATACTCGAGGACGCCGACCAGATTTACTCTGCCACGCAGGTTGCCGCAGCCATTTCAAATTTGGCTGAGACAATCTCCGCCAGTCTAAAAGATGATTACCCGTTGGTGTTGAGTGTGATGGGCGGCGCAGTAGTGTTTTCCGGGCATTTGTTGCCGCTATTGAATTTTCCGTTGGAATTCGACGCAATTCACGTTTCGCGATACGGCAGTTTGACCCGGGGTGGCGAATTGGAATGGCGCGTCCTGCCGAAAGAAACCGTGGTCGGTCGCACCATTCTCGTGCTAGACGACATTCTCGACGAAGGCCATACACTCGCGGCGATACGCGCCAAAATGCTGGGACTTGGCGCGAAGAAAGTCGTTAGCGCCGTTTTGGTGGAAAAACTTATTGGTCGCGACAAACCCATTCAAGCGGATTTCGTCGGCCTCACGGTTCCGAATCGATACGTATTCGGATGCGGGATGGATATACACGGTGCATGGCGCAATCTGCCTGCGATTTATGCGTTGAAGAGTAAAAAGTGAAAGGTGAAAAGTGAAAAATGAAAATCTAAATTGGTTAGGCTTTATTTTTCACTTTTTACTTTTCATACTTCACGAAAAATCATGCTAGCGATTATCGGCGGCAGCGGCCTTACTAACCTTGCCAGTTTAGAAATTACCCATCGCCAAGTGATTCGTACGCCGTACGGCGAACCGTCAGGGCCGTTGACGTTCGGACGAATTCAATCGCATGAAATCATATTTCTTGCGCGTCACGGTTACGGCCACACGATTCCGCCCCATGAAGTGAACTACCGCGCCAATTTGTGGGCGATGCATGCACAGGGTGTTAAAGATATCGTGGCGGTCAATTCTGTCGGTGGCATTCATTCATCCCTTGCTCCCGGCGTGATCGCGCTGCCCGATCAGATTCTCGATTACACCCATGGCCGCAAGCATACTTTTTTCGAAGGCGCCGATCGGCCTGTTACGCATGTCGATTTTACCCATCCCTATTGCGATTTATTGCGCGCCCGCTGCAGTTCGGCGGCGCAACGCGCGGGAGTGCCGATAGAAACGGCGGGCGTATACGCCGCGGTGCAAGGCCCGCGCCTGGAGACAAAAGCGGAAATCGATCGGCTCGAGCGTGATGGCGCAACCATGGTCGGAATGACCGGCATGCCCGAGGCGGGGCTGGCGCGGGAGCTGGAGCTTTGTTACGCCGCGATCACGCTGGTGGCAAATCATGCAGCCGGGCGCGGCGCGAGCAGCGAAAAAATAGAACTCGCTGCGATCTATACGGTATTGGACGAGGGCATGGCGAAAGTCAGGCGTATTCTTGAAGCCTTAGTGACGGAATAGTCGGCGGCATGGCGATACGAAAAGTTCTGAAAATGGGAGATCCGGTGTTACTGCAAATAGCGGCGCCGCTAGAAAATTTTGATTCGCCGGAACTCCATGAATTGCTCGCCGACATGCGTGAGACGATGGTGGCGATGAACGGCGCCGGAATTGCCGCACCACAAATCGGTGTGAGCCGGCAAGTGGTGATATTCGGCATCGATCACAATCCGCGCTATCCCGAAGCAGAAGCGGTGCCTTTCACGGTATTGATTAATCCGACCCTGGAACCGATCGGCGAGGAAATGGAAGATGGCTGGGAAGGTTGTCTTTCCGTGCCCGGAATGCGCGGTGTGGTGCCGCGCTATAAGCAATTGCGATACCGCGGTTTCGATGAGAAAGGCCATCCAATCGATCGCACCGTGAGCGATTTTCATGCGCGAGTGGTGCAACACGAATGCGATCACTTGATCGGAATGCTCTATCCGATGCGCATAAAAGACTTCCGCAAATTTGGATGTACCGACACGTTGTTTCCAGACCAAGACATGCCAGACGAATAGACAGGGAGGTTGTGATGGCAGAACCGCAAGTTGTACCCACGTCGCAAAACTTCGCTTCGCTATTGCGAATCACGCACGTGGTCTACGGCCTTCTCGGCCTGGGCCTATTGCTCGGCTGGTTTCCCGCCGTCATCGGCATAATTATCAATTACGTCAAACTCGAAGACGTGCAAGGCACTTGGCTGGAATCCCATTTCCGCTGGCAGATACGGACGTTTTGGTGGGGACTGCTTTGGGCGGTCATCGGCGTCATTTTGTGGTTGGTTGTGATCGGCTGGTTCGTATTGATCGCCGACGGCATTTGGATCTTATATCGCGTCATTAAAGGTTGGCTCAACTTGAATGACAACAAACCGATGCCCGGCGCGTCTAGCCCGTTCAAGATGTGACGCTTAGCTCTTCGATGCGGAGGGGCGGGCTGAGCGATTGCCAGCCTTGATCGATAAGGTCGTGAAGCAGAGGGTCGATGTCATTCTGACCGTCACGGAAGCGGGAGCAGACGCCGCGCTGAACGTGACACAATCGAAACAGCAGGATCAGGTCTTGCAACCAAGCATCGCTCTTAGGATTGACGCTTCATTGCCTTGGGCCGCACGGCCCAGGCACGGTTTACGTTCACCAATTTGACGCCTATTCCCCACTGCGTACGCCGCATAGATTGACAAAACGAATCTCAAAGTTGACAATAAGTCTACTTTAGGTTGACAAAGTAATTCATGGCCACGGTACGAAATCGCGGCGAGACTGCTCGCAAATTCATCGTCGGGAATGTAGAAGAACATCCGGCGGACATCATCAAGCTTGCAGCAGAGAAACTTTCGCTTTCGCGCCAGGCGGTGCACAAACACGTTCAGCGATTGGTCGAGGAAGGCATTCTGTCTCAACAGGGCCAGACTAGAAACAAGACCTATCAGTTGGCGCCGCTGGCTGAGTGGCGCAAGGAATATTCACTTGGCTCAAACATAACGGAAGATCAAATTTGGGGAAACGACATATCGCCATCTCTGGGGCGGATGCCCCAGAACGTTATTGGCATCTGGCATTACGGATTCACCGAGATGGTCAACAACGCGATCGATCATTCTCAGGGTACGTTGATTTCGGTCACGTTTAGTAAAACAGCAGCGAGCGCTACGGTCTCTTTGTATGATTACGGTATCGGTATCTTCAAAAAAATTCAAGCTGCATTGAAGCTAATCGATGAGCGCCATGCCGTCCTAGAACTTGCCAAATGCAAATTTACGACCGATCCGAAGAATCATTCAGGAGAGGGGATTTTCTTTGCGTCGCGAATGTTTGACG
>JANNFT010000494.1:0-4548 GCA_031380185.1 Pseudomonadota bacterium | reverse complement strand
CATCAAGGCGGTCGAGAAATTAAGCAACTTCCAACGGGCGAACCCGATGCATGCAACGAATTTTGGGTAGGCAGCCTGCCTCGCCTGTGGTCTCGAGTTTCGTTCATTTGTAGCGTTTTGCTTTGTGTGGCTTTGGCGGTGGCGCTAGCACACCGTTTTTTTTACATATTTAATCCAGACAGCATCGCGTTACTGCAACTCGCGCACTATTGGTGGCACGGACAATGGAGTCTTGCCCTTTCGAGCTATTGGGGGCCGCTTTTCTCGGTTTTACTTTCGCCGCTGCTCGGGATAGGCATCGAGCCTTTCCTGGCCGGAAGAATTGCGATGATTGTCAGTGCACTGATTTACGTAGTCGGTGCTCGTGCGTTATTGAAAGCGCTAGGCATAGTTTCAATCCCATTAGAACTCTGCACGCTTTTGGTTGGCATCATCGCGGCATTATATTCGGCGATGATGCCTACTGCGGATCTGTTGATGAGCGGCCTAATAAGTTTCGGTCTTTCGCAACTGCTTTCGGCGAATTGGACGGCTTCACGGATAACACAATTCGCTGCTGGAATTTTGCTTGGGATGGCATATTTGTCGAAGGCCATCGCGCTTCCGCTTACTGTGCTAGTGATCTTCGCCGTCGCACTGGTAAATTTTTGGCCACATAGCCGGCAGCGCAGACGCGTGATAGCGGCTTCCATAGCCACCTGTCTCGCCTTCGCATTGTTCGTGTCACCCTGGATCGGCGCCTTATCGCTTAAGTTTGGCACGCTCATGTTCTCGTCCTCCGGCGCGCTGAACCACGCCATCGCGGGACCGTCGGACGTCGATCGCTATCATCCGGTTGGGCGCACTTTTCATATTCCTCGGGATAACCGTAAATTCGCTTGGGAGGATCCGTTTGGAATGCCATACAGGCATTGGTCTCCCTTCGAGAGCCGGAAATACCTGCGCTATCAAATCTGGCTTATTCAGAGTAACGCCCAGAATATTGTTGCTACACTTGGGATCGGCTTGGTGACGATCGCGTTGATCGCTTTCGTGACGGTCAGGCCTTGGCGCGGCGGGCCGCCGGTCTGGTGGGCCTGGACATTGCCACTAGTCGGGCTGATGTCGTGCCTATACTTGCCGGTATTTGCCGACTCGCCACGTTATTATCTATTGTCGTATCCGCCGCTGCTTGGATGCGCGGTCATGCTTATTTATGGATTCGGCAAACGATTCGGTTTGCGCGCAAAGGCGGGCTTGCTCTTGGCGATTGTCGTTTCGGGTATGCTTGCCTTTCAGAATCAAATCCGGCCGGCGTGGAGTGCCTTGCACCAAATTGACGGCGAATACGGTTTTGCGATGCGCCAGGCCCTGCCGATGGCACGCCAGATCGTCGCGACCCATGGGCCGATCGAGGTCGCTTCCGTTGGCGACGATTGGCGAGTCGGAATGTTTATCGCATACGCGCTAAACTCGCGTTGGCGCGGCAATGTTCCCAATCCGACCTTTGACGAGGTCAAGCGCTCGGGGGCACAGTTATTCGTGGTGAAAAATGGGCATTCATTGCTGCCGGAGTTTGCCGCGGATCCTGGAATGCAAGAGGAAAACGCGCCCGAGCCGTTAGCCGGTCTGAAAACAAAAAGTGGAAAAATGCGTTATTTCTGGTACAAAAAGCTCAACGATCAGAGTGAAACTCGGCATGAATAAAAGTGTTCGCGAATTGACCATCTTGATGCCTTGCCTAAACGAAGCGGCCACCGTTGGGCAATGCGTGAGAAAAGCCCGTCGGTTTTTGGAAACCGCGGGAATCCAAGGCGAAGTACTAGTTGCGGATAACGGATCGACCGATCAATCGCAAAAACTCGCTGCCGATGCCGGAGCGAGAGTCATAGCGGTTCCGACCAGAGGTTATGGTGCCGCTTTGTTGGAAGGCATCGCCAAAGCACAAGGCCGATACATTATTATGGGCGATGCGGACGACAGTTACGATTTTTCGAATCTCGGCCTTTTTATCGAGCAACTGCGCGCAGGATTTCCTTTGGTAATCGGAAATCGCTTTAAAGGGGGGATCCTCCCCGGTGCGATGCCGCCCTTGCACCGTTATCTGGGCAACCCGGTACTAAGCTTTATCGGCCGCCTATTCTTCCGGGTACAGGTACGCGATTTTCACTGCGGACTTCGCGGCTTCGCGCGCGATGAAATTTTGGCATTGAATCTCCAAACCCTTGGGATGGAGTTTGCCAGCGAGCTTGTCGTAAAAGCCGCGCTCGCCGGCTACCGAATAGCCGAAGTGCCGACCACACTTTCCCCAGACGGGCGCGGTCGTCCGCCCCATCTCCGAAGTTGGCGCGACGGCTGGCGCCATCTGCGATTTCTACTGTTGTTGGCGCCTCAATGGTTATATCTGTATCCCGGCCTCGCCTTGCTGCTAGTTGGTTTGTTGGGAACGGCCTTACTGATCCCCGGCCCGATTTCATTGGGTGCCGTAACATTGGATATTCACTCCATGCTTTATTTTGGAATCGCGGCGGGATTGGGTATGCAAATGTGTTTTGCGTCAGTCTTCGCGGGTGCGTTTGGCGCGCGACTTGGAATATTCCCAAAGCACCGGTTGCCAACTTGGATCACAAAATCATTTTCATTAGAACGCGGACTCCTGCTCGGCGCCTTCCTATTCTTATTAGGAATTTCGGCGGCAATTTATACGTTAGTTTTTTGGCAATCGATGGGCTTCGGCAACCTCAACGCGTCTCAACTCATGCGAATAGCGATTCCTTCCGGCGTACTCATGACCCTTGGGGTTCAAGTCGGCCTTGCTTCGTTTTTCTTTGCCTTTATCGAATTTATTGGAATTGCGCCGGCAAAAAACGGTGATCGTCGATGAGCTCCCCAATCGCCGCAACGAAAAAGACGCCCTTAGATCGGGCATTGATCGAATTTCATCATCGCGCATCACACAATCATCGACTGGAGATCCTTGCGAATTACGTGTCGGACGCGCTACAGAGCCTCCCCGGAAAAGTAACGCATTGCCTCGATATCGGCTGTGGCGATATGGCCTTGGCGGAACTATTAGCGTCTAAGGTAGCCGGCTCGCTTTGGCAATGCATCGACATCCATGCGCTTCCGGAAGAATTTACTCAAGACCCGCGCTGGCAAAAGTACCAGCAGTTCGACGGTGCCCATGTGCCTTTTGCAGACGGCGCTTTCGCCTGCGCAATGTTATGCGACGTATTGCACCACGCAAGCGAATCCGGCCAGCGCGACCTGTTAATGGAAGCCAAACGTGTTGCGGACTACGTGATTATCAAAGATCATTTCGAGTATGGGCCGTGGTCGCGCCAGATGCTGCGGTTGATGGATTTCGTAGGGAACTATGGTTACGGAATTTCGATCCCAAACCATTACTTTAGCCAGGCAAGTTTTGACCGGTTGGTGCGCGATGCCGGCTTGCAAATTCACAGTATCCGGGTGGGAATTTTGCTTTACCGACATCTCCCGTTGGCAACGTACCTGCTGCGCAGTAATTGGCAATTTATAGCGGTACTTAAGCGGCGATAGCTGGGTCGTTTGAAGTTCTATCAGCAGTATTTGCGTTACGCCCTTGTTGGCGCCTTTATGGCCATTGCCAGCGTGTTTGCCCGCGAGCTGCTTGCCGTATTTTTTCCCGATACGCGTCTGTTCTATGTCATAACCATACTCATCGTATATGGTGCGGGGACATTCGTCAGTTTTCGACTTCAGGAAGCGATTGCTTTTGCACGCGTCCCCGCTTATAGACGCCGGGAGAGCGTAATTGCCTTCTATGGCGTTGCGGTTTTTGTCGGAGTTTTAACTGCGGGGCTTGCCGCTTTGTTACGCTACCCGCTTGGCTTTGAGCGGATATTTACGCCATTTGGCGCTGCGACTTCTTATGCCGCTTCGACGCTTCTAACCTCCGTATTGAGTTGGTACCTAGCGTCACGCTTGGTTTTCAAGGAATGGCGATCCGACGAAAGTTAAGTAGCTGGTCAGTTGTTGTCGTTAGCCGTTCGTACTTACTCCGATGGTATTTAGTCGACCCTGCAAAAACCCCACAACGCAGACGGCGTAATGGTTTGCGGTTGAAATAGCTGGCGTGAAATTCACAGGAAGGTCGCAATTTTGATGTGATTGCTGTGAGTTTTTAGGGGCGAGTTGATGACGCAGACAGTAGATTTTTTTCGTGCACGGCTAGATGCGATGATTGATTTGCGTCATCCGTTGGCGGTCTTGGCAACCCGGCTACCGTGGTCTCAGCTCGAAGCTGAACTCGCCCCGATCTGGCGACGTGAATCGCGCGACGGTGCGTTACCAGAAGGCGAAGATTGGTTTGGTTCTGGTGGTGTGTTGGTTGCTGCAGGGCTAAGTTATGCGGGTCGTTCGCGGCTACCGATCCGACTGATGTGTTCGTTGCTCTACCTCAAACACGCCTTCAATTTAAGTGACGAGGAAACCTGCGAACGCTGGGCCGAGAATGTAGTGTGGCAATACTTCAGTGGGATGGATTATTACGAGCCACGCGTGCCCCGTGATGCTACGCAGATTGGG
>JANNFT010000456.1:0-1852 GCA_031380185.1 Pseudomonadota bacterium | reverse complement strand
CGGCAACTTCGTTGAAATGCCACAATGACGCGAGTGCTATGATTTGTTGCATGCGTACCTCTGATTTTGATTATGAGTTGCCGCCGCAACTGATTGCCCAACATCCGCTACCCGAGCGGGTTGCGAGCCGCTTGCTGCATGTGGATGGCGGCAGCGGCAGCCTCGGCCAAGGTCGTTTTTCCGAGTTGGCAAATTTTTTTCGCGCCGGAGATTTGCTGGTGTTCAACAATACGCGCGTGATCAAAGCGCGACTGCTGGGCCGCAAGGTTAGCGGCGGCGCGGTCGAGGTGTTGGTCGAACGCGTGTTGGATGCGCATCACGTTCTTGCCCACGTGCGCGCCAGCAAGGCGCCGCGCCCGGGTAGTGAGTTGCTGTTGGCCGGTGAGCTACGCGTCACGATGTTGGAACGGCGAGGCGAATTGTTTCATCTGCGCTTTGAATCGAATGACAGTGTGTTGAATTTGTTGCAGCGATTTGGCGCCGTCCCGCTGCCGCCTTACATCACGCACGAACCGGACGCCATTGATGAACATCGCTATCAAACGGTTTTTGCGAAGGAACCGGGCGCCGTCGCGGCGCCGACGGCAGGCTTGCATTTTGACGAATCGCTACTGGAAAATCTGCGCGCGAAAGGTGTGGAATTTGCGTACGTGACGCTGCACGTGGGAGCCGGTACGTTCCAGCCGGTGCGCGTGGAGAATCTCGCCGATCATGTGATGCATAGTGAGTGGTATCAGGCGCCGATGGCGACGGGGGATGCAATCGATCGCGCTCGGACCAATGGCGGGCGCATTACCGCGGTGGGCACAACGACGCTACGCGCACTCGAAGGTGCGGCAGTGAATGGTTCGTTGCAGAGTGGTTTTGGTGAAACGAATATTTTTATCTTGCCGGGTTTTCGATTCAACGTGGTCGAGCGCTTGATTACGAATTTTCATTTGCCGAGATCGACATTATTGATGTTGGTGTCGGCGTTCGGCGGCATTGGAAATATTCGCCGTGCCTACGCGTTTGCGATTAAGGAGCGCTATCGGTTTTTTAGTTATGGTGACGCGATGCTGATTGATCGGGCAGGTTAGAACCTGTGCCGTGGTTCTGGCATGCCCTCGCAGGTGGGAATCGTGCGCCGGTGATGGCGCCAATTTAGCATTTGTAGGTTGGGGTAAGGTACGAACCCCGACAGTGACGCCGCTCGCACCAACCTATAAAATCCTCAACCCGGCATCGGCGTTAATACATACGGCGGGATGATATCGCACGACCTATGTTGGGGTTCGCGCCTCACCGCCAACCTACGCGTTGTTTTTTTGCATAATGATTTTCGTAAGGGTAGCAATTGCGGTTCGTCCATGGTGCGCCGCAACACAAACTGGTGACACAAAAATTCGGCATCGAAAAGATCAAACTGGTGATCGGTTGGTCCATGGGCGCGGCGCAAACTTTTCAGTGGGGCGCGAGCTACCCGGATATGGTCGAGCGCATTTGTCCGTTTCAAGGTGCGGCAAAATGTTCGCGGCACAATTTTGTTTTTTTGGAAGGCGTTAAAGCCGCGCTCGCCGCCGACGCCGCTTTCAACTACGGTTGGTACGACAAACCGCCGATGCGCGGCTTGCGGGCCATGGCGCGCGTCTATGCCGGTTGGGGTTTCTCACAGACTTTTTACCGCCAGCAGCTCGATATTAAGGCGCTGGGGTATTCGTCGCTGGAGGACTTTCTCGTCTCTTTCTGGGAAGGCTTCTTTCTTCCGAAGGACGCTAATGATCTTCTGGCGCTGCTTTGGACTTCGCAGAACGCGGATATCAGCGTCAACGACAAATACAGCGGTAATTTCGAGGACAATGCCTTCTCGAAA
>JANNFT010000452.1:0-14343 GCA_031380185.1 Pseudomonadota bacterium | reverse complement strand
GGGGACGGGGTGGCCTAGGGCCATGAGGGAGCCACGTGTCACGTTTGTGTAAGATCAATAGAATTCGGAAACTAGAATGGTAACTCAACTGCGTGCGTCAGGAATTTCATCAAAGGCACCGACGTCCGGCACGCGCCGGTGTAACGTTCGATAAAATCGTCGGCACAGGCTTCTTTGTCGCTGAATGGGATCGATGTGAAAAAATCCTTGCGCTTCAAGTCCGCCACGAAAGGATGATCGGCACGATAGCCCTGCGGCGCACGCATCAGCGCATCGCCCTGGATGACCAGGCCGGATTTGATCACTTTCTTCCACTGTTCCGGTTTGGCGACGATCGCGTCGCGTATCTTGTGCAACGCGGCCGGATCGGGATGCCAAATGCCACCGCCCATAAAACAATTTCCCGGCTCTAGATGTAAATAAAAACCCGGCGCATGAACGTCTTTGCCGACGCGGTGGCGAAAATGCGCCGCCGCGTGGGATTTGTAAGGCGCTTTATCTTTTGCGAAGCGCGCGTCGCGATAAATGCGAAACATCGAACCGCCATTCGGGCGCGGGTCGGCGTTGAACTGCTCGCTAATTTTTTCCAAGTGATAGGCGAAGTCGGAGATGAAACGCAACAACGGCTCTTTGACGTTATCTTCGTAACGTGGCTTATTTTCCTGAAACCATTGTTTGCTATTGTTCGCCGCCAATTCGCGCAAGAACTTGAATAGTTTCGGCGAGAAATAACTACTGCTGATTGCCATTGACTGATTCCTTACTTTCTATTGCATGCCTCGAGAAGCGCTTCCTGCCTACCTTTCAGCCATACCTGTCGGTAGCGCCAAGCGCTGCGCGGTCCCTGGCACGGCGCCTTTCAAAACTGACGAACAAATCACCGATCGATTATAATGCGAGACAGAAAACTTTGGTGGCATCTTCGCCATTCTCGCGCTAAATCGGAGGAAAAATGTCAGGTAGGTTATCCGGAAAAATCGCCGTCGTAACGGCGGCGGCACAAGGCATTGGTCGCGCAACGGCACTCGCTTTCGCACAAGAGGGAGCGACGGTTTGGGCGACAGATTTAAACCCTGACAAGCTCGCCGATCTCGGCGCGACGCCAGGAATTAATATTCGCAAACTCGATGTTATCGACGCAGGCGAGGTCATCAGCGCGGCAAAAGCGATTGGCAAGATTGACGTGCTATTCAATTGCGCCGGCTTCGTCCACCACGGAGACATTCTGCATTGCGAGCAAAAAGATTGGGACTTCAGTTTTAATCTCAATGTCCGTTCGATGTTCTACACGATCAAAGCATTCTTGCCGAGCATGCTGGAAAACGGCGGCGGCAGCATCGTTAACATCGCCTCGGTCGCATCAAACGTCCGTGGCATACCGAATCGGTTTGTATATGGCGCCAGCAAGGCAGCGGTGATCGGATTGACTAAAGCCGTCGCTGCGGATTTTGTCGGCAAAGGCGTGCGCTGCAATGCTATCTGTCCCGGCACGGTGGAATCGCCTTCATTGCAAGAGCGCATCAACGCCCTACCCGACCCGGTGCAGGCGCGCAAAGACTTTATTGCGCGCCAGCCGATGGGACGTTTGGGCACAGCCGAGGAAATTGCTGCGCTGGCGGTTTATCTTGCTTCCGATGAATCGAAATTCGCTACCGGGCAAGCTTTTGTTGTTGACGGCGGTATGACCACATAACCGGAAAACACAGATTTGTCATTCCCGCGCAGGCGGGAATCCATGTTGACTTTGCATAGGCCAAATGGATTCCCGCATGCGCGGGAATGACAAATCGCACGTGTCTTAATTTTTCATTTTCAAGAGAGGACAGCAATGAAACTATTACGCTACGGCCCGCTCGGCGGCGAAAAGCCCGGCATACTCGACAGCGCCGGCAAAATTCGTGACTTGTCGAAGATCACGTCGGATTTATATCCCGATGTTATTTCCGTGATGGGTCAGCAAGCGCTACGCGGTGTTAACGCGGAATCCCTGCCGTTGGTAGAAGGCAATCCCCGCCTTGCGGCGCCGGTGGCGCACATCGGCAAAGTTATTTGCATTGGTTTGAATTACTCCGATCACGCAGCGGAATCCGGGTTGCCCGTCCCGAAAGAACCGATAATTTTCATGAAGCCGACGACCGCGATCAACGGACCGAACGATCCAGTGATGATTCCGCGCGATTCGGTGAAGACCGATTGGGAAGTCGAACTGGGTATCGTCATCGGTCGCATTGCGCAACACGTTTCGATGGATTCGGCATTGGACTATGTCGCCGGCTACACCATCGTCAATGATGTTTCAGAGCGCGAGTTTCAGATCGAGCGCGGCGGCACCTGGGACAAGGGCAAGGGCTGCGACACCTTCGCGCCGATCGGCCCGTGGCTTGTGACCAAAGACGAGATCAGCGACCCGCAGAACCTCAGCATGTGGCTGGAAGTGAACGGCCATCGCTGGCAAAACGGCAGCACCAAGACCATGATCTTCGGCGTCAAACACATCGTGAGCTACGTCAGTAAATTTATGACTTTGATGCCGGGCGATGTGATCGCCACCGGCACGCCGCCCGGTGTCGGCATGGGCGCGAAGCCGAATCCAGTATATCTTAAAGTCGGCGACAAAATGAAGCTTGCAATTCAGGGCCTAGGCGAACAGAACCAGGAATGCATTGCTTGGAAACCACTGATGTAAGTGTTTCGAAACCGTTGATGCAAAAAAGCCGCGGATGACTGCGGCTTTTATTTCAACTAACTTATTTTTTCTGCAGGAGCTTTGCCGCTTGATCCGTCGCTGCTTCGGACTCGTTATGCTTGCCGAGTCGATGCAAGCGTTCTCTTTCCGCGCGTAGTTTGCGAACCTCGTCGCGATAGGTATCTGACAACGCCGGTGCCGCGCTCAACGCCGCCGCAAGTTCTTTGGCATCGACGTGAAAACCATGCGCCATCACCGCCGTAGCGCTCCAACCCATTACACCTGCCAAAAGTAAACCTGCAATTTTCACGCCTCACCTCCGAAAAAAACCCGCTCTTCGCGCGTATCAATTTTTCATACCAGTGCGTTAGAATACCAGATAAATTGATTGTTTTTGATGTTTTCAGGGACGGAGTATGGCCATGCCATTAGTAGCGAAAGAGCAAGAGATCGCCATGTTGCGCGGCGAGATGGAAATGTTGATGAGCGAACGCGATGGTCTATTAAAAATCGCCGGGGCTGCTGCGGCGTTTGTCGCGAACGTCGATGTCAATGCGTTGCCGCGTGGCTGTTGGGATGCCGCGGATTTGCTCGGTGAAAGCCTCAATGAGGTATCGGAAGACACGCTGAAGGACGCCCTCGCCGCTGTCGAAGCTGAAATCGAATTTGACATCATCGATCGACGTAAGCAGGAACGGTTCGAGCGTACCGCTTCAAAAAAACCGAAATCGCTTAAGTAACCATTCGTCCTGTGGCGGACCCCCCTACTTATCGAGATGTCGAGGAGGCCGCTCTGCGCCTTGCCGGCGTTGCAAATCGCACGCCTGTACTCACCTCGCGCACAATCAACGAACAAACCGGCGCGCAGGTATTTTTCAAATGCGAGAACCTTCAGCGTGTCGGCGCGTTCAAATTTCGTGGCGCCTACAATGCGCTTGCGCTATTGAGCTCAACGCAAAAACAACGCGGCGTCATCGCCTATTCTTCCGGCAATCACGCGCAAGCCGTCGCGCTGGCGGGAAAACTGTTGGGAATAGTGGCCACCATCGTCATGCCGCAAGACGCTCCGGCCATCAAGATCGCCGCCACGCGCGGCTACGGCGCGAAGGTCGTTCTATACGCTTTTGGCGATGAACCTCGTGAGACCATCGCACAAAAAATCGCCGATGAGCACGGTCTGGAAATCATACCGCCGTTCAACCATCGGCACGTCATCGCAGGGCAAGGCACAACGGCAAAAGAGTTGATCGAAGAAGTGGGCGCGCTCGACTATTTGGTCGTTTGCGTCGGTGGCGGGGGCCTGATTTCCGGCTGCGCGCTCGCGGCGAGTATGCTTTCGCCGAGTTGCAAAGTCATCGGCGTCGAGCCGGAATTGGGCGATGACGCGACACGCTCGTTTCATACCAAAACGTTGCAGAGCGCACCGCGCGCCAACGAAACCATCGCCGATGGCGCACGAACCCCATCGCTTGGCTCTATCACCTTTCCGCTTGTCCTCAAATACTGCCACGATTTCGTCACCGTCAGTGACGCAGCGCTGATGCGATCAATGCGCTTTCTTTTCGAACGCATGAAAATCGTTGTCGAACCGACAGGCGCGCTGGCGGCCACAGCGGTGTTGGAAAATAAAATCAGTATCGCCGGCAAAAAAGTCGGCGTCATCATCAGCGGTGGAAACGCCGAACCGGGATTTTTTGCCCGCGTCCTGACATCCTGAGCCTTGCTCGGCCAACCGACTAGATCATTTCTGTTCGACTGTCGTGGTCTGCCGCGCGACTTGCCAAAGCAATCGTCACACGCTCGCCGCTCGCCTAGGTAGTGCAATGCAAAGTTCTGCTGCAAATTCGCACTAAAATTCGCGTAGTTGCGTCATTTATCGGCAATATGTGACGTAAATAGTCGTATGTAATTTATTATATAAATTAATTATTTAATTGATTATTAATGATAAATTATATTGGCACAATTACTGCTTTGTAGATGAGTGATGGCAGACTGCAAGGTTTGATGAACGTTCCTCCTCCTCGTTCAACCATCATTTTCTCCTCCGAGAGCGGTTGGCCCCACCCAGAAATGGGTGGGGTTTTTTTCGTCTATTTCCTCTAAAAATCATCCGGGTTTTGGCGCACAAGCGCCGTATGGTATTGTTCGCGCTGTGATTAACCATTTAATCCTATGACGTTTATCTCGTTGCTCGCTGCGCTGTTGCTGGATTTGTACGTAATCCTGGCCGTGCGCGGACGTTTCGATCGGTTGTTGCATGCTTATGCCGATTTCGTGCGGCGCCAATTGGACGGCGGCGAGCACCGGCTTGGTTTGATCGCTTGGCTTGCGGTGACGATTCCGGTGGTCCTCACAGTCTGGTTGTTGTTCGGACTGCTCAATTATTTCAGTCCCGTGCTGGGCTGGATGTTCAATGTCTCGGTATTGTTTTGCTTGGTCCACTTTAAGCGCAATGCCGATCGCATGACGACCATGGCGATTGATCTTCGTAAAGAGGACCTCGCGGAAGCCCGCGCCGCGCTTGCCTCGTGGCGCGGCGTGCGCGGACCCGGCGGCACAGGGTCAGAGGCTCTGGATGCTTCGGCCCTGGCACGACTATCGATCGAGCAAGCATTCATCGACGTTCACCGCCATTGGTTCAGTTTAGTGTTTTGGTTCGTGCTGTTACCCGGCCCGACGGGGCCATTGTTATATTGGGTCGCATCGCGTCTTCGCGAAGTTTGGGGCACAGGCAAACGCGACACCAGCGAAGCATTCGCCGATTTCGCGCGCAAGGCTTTTCAATGGATCGACTGGATGCCGCAGCGCTTAACCGCGATCACATTCGCTATCGTCGGCAATTTTGAAGACGCTGCGTACTGCTGGCGCTCCCAGGCGTCCGCCTGGCCGGACCCTGACTCGGGGGTGCTGCTTGCAAGCGGCGCGGGGGCACTGGGCGTGCGCCTAGGCGAGCCAATTGCGACCAGTGAGAAAATTGAATACCGCCCGGAACTCGGCGCCGGCGAAGTCGCCGAACCCGATCATCTCCACAGCGCCGAGGGTTTGATCTGGCGCTCGATGGTGGTGTGGATTGGCTTGTTGCTGTTGCTGACCGTTGCCAGCTTGATCGGACGTTAAACGGATGCCAGCAAGCGCTCGATTCGTGTCGCCGCCGGTGGATGGGAATCGTAGAACGCAGAATGCAGCGGATCCGGCGTCAAAGTCGACGCATTGTCCTTATAAAGTTTCACTAGTGCGCTGACCAAATCGCGCGCGTCCGCTTGTTGCGCGGCATACTCATCGGCCTCGAATTCCTGTTTGCGCGAGTAATAGCTCATCAGCGGATGCAGCAAGTAGGTAAACACCGGCAGCGCAAGAAAGAAAAGAATTAACGCCACCGCAGTGCCGGGGCGCTCGACGCCAAGCCCTTGGAAAAACCATGGCGCGCCAATCAACTGCGCCAGGAGCCAAAGAAAAACAAAACTACCGACGAAGGTCAGAACAATGCGTTTGATCACGTGGCGGCGCTTGAAGTGACCGAGTTCATGGGCGAGCACTGCCTCGATTTCATTACCGGTAAGCGAATTCAGCAGCGTATCGAAAAACACCACTCGCTTGTTTTTTCCAAACCCGGTGAAATAGGCGTTGCCGTGGCTGGAACGCAAACTGCCGTCCATCACAAAAAGTCCCGAGGACTGGAAACCGCATTTCTGTAACAAGCGCTCGATGCGCGTCTTGAGCTCAGCGTTATCAAGCGGCGTGAATTTATTGAACAGCGGCGCGATCCAGGTCGGGAAAATCGCAAGCAAGAATAAGTTGAACGCCGACCATGCCAGCCATGCATAAATCCACCATTGCTCGCCCAAACGCTCCATCATCCACAGCGCGGCGACGACAATTGGTAAGCCAATTGCAGCGGCGAGCAAACCTTGCTTGATCAGATCATTGAAAAAAAGTCTCAGCGTCATTTTATTGAAACCGAAGCGAGCCTCAAGATTGAACGTGCGATAAAGCGAAAACGGTAAATCGATCAGGGCGCGGATCGCCAGCACGCTGGCAATAATCGCAACGCCGCTGATCAAACCATCACCGAGGCGCTGCTGCCAAAAACCGTCAAGCCAATTGATGCCACCGCCCAACGTAAACGCAAGCAATACGATGACATCCAGAATAATCCCGACACCGTTGAGGTTGACTTTCGCCTTGGTGTAATCCGCCGCCTTTTGATGCGCTTCGAGCGGAATGGTCTCGGCGAACTGCGCCGGAAGGCGATTACGATGCGCCATCACGTAGGCGCCGTGGCGAAAGGACAGCCACAATTTAATGGCCGTCGTCATAGCTAGCAGCAATAAAAAAAGAAGTGTGAAACTAATCATATTCTGGTTTCCGATATTGAGTCCGAATCTTCCGGCACACTACGCGCCGGCGATGCTGGTTGCAAAGATAATATCGGCGCGGGTCCTAGGAACCTGTCGGACTTTAAGGGAATCGGCTGCAAAAGTCATTGAGCGGTGCATGGCCCTACGCCAGTGGCTAGCCTAGGGCTACCCCGTATTTCGCCGCGTTCTTGGACAATAGGCCCACTATTGCCCGGCGAAATCGCCAAAATCTGTCCTTGCTCAGCAATTTTTTTTTGCTGCGATTCTTAAAGTCCGGCCGGCTCCTCTGCCTTATGCCGCCACCCGCCATGCGTCTGCTGGCGGCATGCTTTATGGCATTCAACCGCGCCTCTAAAGTTTGGGTTCACAGCGCCTTATGTCACAATATGGGGGCTGCTTACACTATCTCAACATTTTAACGCTAAACACATGCCGCAAGACAAAAACCGACTGATTTGGATCGACATGGAAATGAGCGGCCTAAACCCGCTCACGGATCGAGTGCTCGAAGTCGCCCTAGTCGTAACCGATAGCGAACTCAATACCGTCGCAGAAGCGCCGGTGCTGGTTGTTCACCAAAGCGATGCCGTGCTGGACGGCATGGATAATTGGAACAAAGGCACTCACGCGCGCTCCGGATTGATCGACAAAGTCAAAGGGTCGGCTCTGGATGAAACCGCTGTGGCGACAGCCATGATGGCGTTTCTCAAGCCGCTCGTGAGCGCCAACGCCTCGCCGATGTGCGGCAACTCGATTTGCCAGGATCGGCGCTTTTTGGCGACGCACATGCCTGACTTCGAGGCTTATTTCCACTACCGCAATCTCGACGTCAGCACGCTGAAAGAACTGGCGAAACGTTGGTTCCCCGTGGTGTACGACGGCTTCAAAAAAGAAAGCAAGCACGAGGCATTGGCCGATATTTACGAATCGATCGATGAACTCAAGTATTACCGCGCAAATTTATTCAAATCGTAATTTGGCAACCAAATCGCATCGAATTCAGCTATGAATAACGGCACGCTGTTTAGTCTGGAAGTCAATCCGAATATCCCCAGCCGGCTGCATCGGCTGCAAGAAATCGCCGATAATCTTTGGTACAGTTGGCATCGCCCGACGCGCAGCTTGTTCTCGCGGCTGGATCGCAATCTGTGGCGCGCGGTCAACAATAATCCGAAAGAATTTTTGCGCCGCGTCGACGAGCGCAACCTGATCGAGGCCTCGACCGACCAGGTATTTCTTTCCAGCTTTAACCAAATCATTTCCGATTACGACACTTACCACAACGAACCGTTGCGTCGCGACGGTTCCGAATGGCTGCGGCGCAATGATCTGATCGCCTATTTTTGCGCGGAATTTGGTTTCCACGAAAGCTTCCCGATTTATTCTGGAGGCTTAGGTATTCTCGCCGGTGATCATTGCAAGGCCGCGAGCGATATGCGCTTGCCATTTATTGCCGTCGGGCTGTTGTATCGTCAGGGCTACTTTCACCAGCGCATCGACGGCGACGGCAATCAGATCGCGATTTACCAAGATGCCGATATGGATAAACTGCCGATCAAGCCGGCGCTTCGAACCGACGGCAGCGACGTGGTCGTGGAAATCGACATGCCGGGCCGCACCGTGTTCGCGAAGGTGTGGAGCGCACGCGCCGGCCACGTGATTTTGTATTTGCTCGATACCAATCTACCCGGCAACAACGAAGCCGATCGCGACATCACGCATCAACTGTACGGCGGCGATCGCGAAATGCGCATCAAGCAAGAGATGGTTCTCGGTGTTGGCGGCGTACGCATGCTGCGCGAACTCGGCGTGAAACCGACCGCATGGCATATCAACGAAGGCCACGCGGCGTTCCTCGTCATTTCGCGCATCCGCAAGTTGATGCAAGAGGGCGTCGACTATGCGGCCGCGCTGGAGGCCGTTGCTGCAAACACGGTGTTCACCACTCATACGCCGGTTCCCGCCGGCCACGATCATTTCACGCGCGATCAATTGATGCCCTATCTCGAGCCGTTGAGCCGCAACCCGATGATCCCAGTCAATCAGCTATATTCCTTGGGACTGGTGAACGACAGCCAAGATTTCAATATGACGGCGTTGGCGATTCGCGGCTCGCGTTTTCAGAACGGTGTATCGCGCATTCACGGTGACGTATCGGCGCAGATCTGCGCGCCGCTTTGGCCGGAGATTCATCCGCGGGACAATCCGCTCGCCTACGTCACCAATGGCGTGCACGTGCCGACGTTCCTCGCCTGGGAGTGGACCGAAGTGTTCGATCGTTATCTCGGTCAGGAATGGCGCTACAGCTACGATCCCGTATTTTGGGAACGCATCGATGAAATTCCCGATCACATTTTCTGGAGCGTGCGCCAGGCGTTAAAAGCGCGCATGTTGGAGACTCTGCACAAGCGTATTCAGCGCCAACAGCTACGCATTCACGGCAGCGACGCCCATCTGGATCGCCTGTTCCGACACGCCGATGCGCTTGATCCGAACGTTCTCACCATCGGTTTTGCGCGCCGCTTTGCGAGTTACAAGCGTGCGACGCTGCTGTTCGAAAACCCAGATTGGTTGAAGAAAATTGTCAGCGATGCCGATCGTCCGGTGTTGTTCGTCTTTGCTGGAAAGGCGCATCCGGCGGACAAACCGGGGCAGGATCTGATTCGCCATATCAGCTCCATCTCGCGCTCACCGGAATTTGCCGGACACGTATTGCTGTGCGAGGGTTATGACCTTGGTCTGGCACGCCGGTTGCTCTCCGGCGTCGACGTCTGGCTCAACACGCCGCTCTATCCGCTCGAGGCCAGTGGCACATCGGGCATGAAAGCCGGCATCAACGGCGTCATGAATTTCAGCATACTCGACGGTTGGTGGGGTGAAGGCTACAACGGCAAAAACGGCTGGGCGATCAAGCCGGCGCCGGAGAATTGGGAAGAATATCGCCGCAACCGCGAAGAAGCGCAATCGCTGTACGAAATTCTCGAAGATCAAATCGTGCCGCTCTATTACAACCGCGGCAAATTGGGTTATTCAGAAGCCTGGGTGAAGATGGCCAAACACTCCATTTCCACCGTGTTACCTCAGTTCAACTCGACGCGTATGGTCGGCGAATATCTCAGCAAATTTTATCTCGCGGCCACCAAACAATGGCGGCGCTTTTCCGAAAATCAATACGAAAATGCCACGAAATTGTCGCAGTGGAAAGCGCGCATCAACCAGGCATGGCGCGAAGTGCGCCTGCATCGCCGCGACACTCCGGTCAAACGCATCGACTACGGTAACAGCGTGCTGTTCGAAGTGGCGCTGCAACTGAACGGCCTGAAGCCGGAAGACATCGTCGTAGAATTGCTGCTTGGCCGCCCGCTCGTCGGTAACGACCATACCAAGAACAAACAGTTTCGATTCCATTCCACCGGCGCCGCCGACGCCGGAGGCGCGCACATTTACGCCCTCGAACTCAAGCCCGAACTTTGCGGCAGCCTCGACTATAAAATCCGCGCCTATCCGTGGCATGAACTCATGACGCATCCATTGGAAATGGGATTGATGGTGTGGTTGTAGCAGCATAAATATGTAGTCCGGACCAAGCGTTGCGGAATCCGGGAGTCCCAATACATCTGCCAAGAATATCTCGATGAAATTCCTCGACCATCTTGAAGAGTGGCTAATCGCTTCGCTCCTGGCGATTGCCACGCTGATTATTTTCGTCGCCGTTGTACATCGCTACGCGTCGGGCATTTCGTTGCTGCAAGACTTTGCGCTGACCATTAACATGAGTTGGGCGCAAGAACTTTGTATTTACTTATTCGTGTGGATGGCGAAATTCGGCGCCGCTTACGGTGTGCGCACCGGCATTCACGTCGGCGTCGATGTATTGATCAATTGCCTGAGCGAGCGCACGCGCGCGCTGTTCGTTTACTTCGGCCTGTTCGCCGGCGCGTTGTTCACCGGCATCGTCGGTTTTCTCGGCGCCAAACTCGTCATCGGTATTTATGAAACCGGGCAAGTATCGGCAGATCTTGAATTGCCGATGTGGCTGGTCTATCTTGCGATTCCGCTTGGCTCGTTCTTGATGTGTTTTCGTTTTTTACAAGTGGCGTGGAATTTTCATCGCAACGGCGAATTGCCGCGTCACGAAGTCGCTCACGTCGAAGGCTTGGAGCCGGAACGCACATGAGCGCCTACATCATCTTCGGTTTGCTAATCGCGCTCATGCTTACCGGCATGCCGATTTCCATCGCGCTAGGGCTCACCGTGCTGGCGTTTTTATTTTGCCTGAGCGATATTACGATCGAAACCGTCGCGCTGAAACACTTCACCGGCATCGAAAAAATCGAGATCAAGGCGATCCCGTTTTTTATTCTCGCCGGAAATTTCCTCACCCACGGCGGCGTGGCGCGACGCATGATCCGCTTCGCCTCCAGCATGGTCGGGCATTGGCATGGCGGCTTGGGACTCGCCGGTGTGCTTGCCTGCGCACTATTCGCAGCCGTGTCGGGATCGAGCCCGGCTACGGTCGTCGCCATCGGCTCCATCCTGTTGCCCGCCATGGCGAAGCAAGGTTTCCCGCAACGCTTCGGCGCCGGCGTGATTACCACATCGGGTTCGCTCGGCATTCTCATTCCGCCTTCGATCGTAATGGTCATTTACGCGGTGTCGACCAACACCTCGGTCGGAAAATTATTCATGGCGGGCGTTATTCCAGGTCTGGTGCTAGCGACCTTACTCGGCCTCACCACTTGGTATCGTGCGCGCAAGAACGGCTACCCACGTCTTGCGAGAGCGTCCTTGCGCGAACGCCTGATCGCTTTACGCGATAGCTTTTGGGGACTTCTGTTAATCGTTGTCGTAATCGGCGGCATTTATTCCGGCATCTTCACGCCGACGGAAGCGGCGGCGATGAGCGCGGTCTATGCCTTCATCGTCGCGGTATTCGTGTACAAAGATTTGAATCTCAAACAAATCCCAAAAGTCTTGCTCGATTCCGCCAGCATGAGCGCGATGCTGCTCTACATCATCACCAACGCCGTGTTGTTTTCGTTCTTGATGACTTATGAAAATATTCCGCAAGCCATGGCGCAATGGTTGCTCGACATGGGACTCGGCGCCATGGGGTTTTTGTTGATGGTGAATCTATTGTTGTTGCTCGCCGGCAACGTCATGGAGCCCTCCTCTATCGTGTTGATCTTGGCGCCGATTCTGTTTCCGGTCGCGATGCAACTCGGCATCGACCCGATACATTTCGGCATTCTGATCGTCGTCAACATGGAAGTCGGCATGTGCCATCCGCCGGTCGGGTTGAATCTTTACGTCGCAAGCGGCATCACGAAAATGGGCATCACTGAATTGACGATTGCTGTATGGCCGTGGCTGTTGACGATGCTGGTGTTTTTGTTACTCGTGACTTACTGGCCGCTGCTTTCGCTATGGTTGCCGCGGCAGTTGGGGATGATGTAGATGAGGTGACATCCCCTTCAAGTGCGAGGAACATGCCCGGAAAGTCGGTAGGGTCATGCACCGTTCAACACCCTTGGCGCATGAATGCACCCTACAAACCTCGCCACGAGCCAAGACTAGCGTGGTTCTTCAGCGATACCACGCCAGAAGCCAATGGCCCGAGGCCACGCCGTATCCACGCGGGTTCTGGCACGATGCATTTCAAACATCTAAACCAAATGATCAAGTAATTCGTGACTGAGATAGACTGTCCCAATGCCCAGCGCGATCAGAATAATCTGTTGCGCAGTCGCCGTTAATTCGGAACGCCGGTGGAGTCCCGGAATCAAATCCGCCACCGCAACATAAATCATGCTCGCAGCAGCGAACGCCAACAACGTCGGCACCATGTCCTGCATCGACTGTAACGCGAAAAACGCCAAAATACCGCCGAACAACGTCGCCAAACTCGCCAAGATATTCAGCATGAAGGCCTTGCTGCGGCTGTAACCAGAATGCAGCAGCACCAAGAAATCGCCGACCTCTTGCGGAATCTCATGGGCGATCATCGCGAACGCCGTCACCACGCCGAGTTTCACATCGGTCATGAAGGCCGCGGCGATCAACACACCGTCGACGAAATTGTGAACGGTATCGCCGACCATGATCATCAAGCCACTTCGGCCATGATCATGGCCATCGTCCAAGTGATGTTCGCCGTGACCGAAATCGTGGGCGTGATTGTGGCGCCATAACACCAATTTTTCTAACAAGAAAAAGAACAGCAAGCCGAGCATCACGGTGGTCGTCGCGGCAGGAATATCTTTGGCGTTCGCGAAGGCGTGCGGCAAGGTTTCAAGAAACGCCGCGCCAAGCAACGCGCCGACTGCATAGCCAACTAACACCGGCATCAATGCAGGACGCGCGACGAAGGCGAATAGCGCCGCGCACAGCACCGACAGCACACCGCCGGCGAGGCTCATTGTGATAATCCAGGAAAGCGTGGACATTGAATAAAGGAAGGTTTTAGTTGTTTTGGATTATACGGAGGATCGCCGGACACAGCGAACCACCAATCCCTCGCACATTAAGCACCTGGCGCGCGCGATCGACGCGTCACGGTAGCGCGGTTGTTTTGAGCAACCCGGTCGATCGGTTGCATCATCCCGCCTCCGCGGGAATGACCATCAATGAGGTAGGGTAGAGCAAGACATGAAGCGCTCCATCCACCCGCTGCGTATTTCTTCGGCCCGATTTGCGGCGGCGGGCCGATCGATTGCGTCGCTAGCCCTTCGCGATGTCGCTGAAACTCTTCCCTTTAAACTCGGCGATCTTGGCCTGAACTTCCTGGCTGTATTTGTCCTTCATCGAACCGGCATCGGCGACTATTTTCGAGAATATTTCCTTCAACTGCGCAGTGTCGATTTTCCGGCCGCTGGCGTAGTATCGTTTCGCGACCTGGCCCAACGCATAGGTCACGGCGAACGACATGCCGGAACTGGCCGCTTGGCGACCCATTCCGCCGAAAATGCCGCCGAGCAACTTGCGCGCGACGACTTCCAAATATTGCGATGTCATGCCGATACCCAACGTGCCGGCGAAGTCTTTGATGTAGCTTTGGTCGAGTTCGAAACCGTAGTTTTGCCCGATGCGATACACCATGCGCATTTGCAGCGGAATAATGGCCAGGGTCGATAAGGACTCAGGCATCAATTCCAGCGCCGCGTTGACAATGGCGGCCTTGCGTATCATCTCATCCATTTCCGCTTCGCCCATCTTGGGTTCGGCGTTCGCCGGCACACCCGTGAGAACCGGCAAATTGGAAACCGCTTCGGCGTCTTTGTGATATTGGCTTAAAAC
>JANNFT010000403.1:0-5149 GCA_031380185.1 Pseudomonadota bacterium | reverse complement strand
TGACGTTGGAAGCATACGAGTGCAAGTGAAAATCCACTCGGCCTATGGTTTTGATCGTCATTCTGTTTCTCCCTATGACACATTCAGTATTGTGCTGATCGAGACTTAAACAGAATTAAATGAATATCTTGTGTCGGTTTTGTTGCGCTATTGTTTCAGCTCATTTTTCGGCGGTCATATTTTTGTCATCTAAAAGCGCAAAACTCGTCGCATAATTCTAGTTTCGACGTCACCTCGGATTAATTACGTTAGGAGAAATCATTGAGCGGATTTATGGCAACACTCAAAGAACAGCGTTGGGACGATCATCGCTATTACCATCACAGCCGCGTCAACCAGACGCTACATTTCATCAGCGCCTCTAGTTTTGTCGTTGGCTATGTGCTACTGTTCTACGCGCCTGCTATCGCCGCGTTGGTGTGTTGGCTGATCGGCATGGTTAGCCGCCAATCTGGTCATTTTTTCTTCGAGCCGAAGGGCTATGACGAAGTCAACCAGGCGACGCACGAGCACAAAGAAGCCATCAAAATTGGTTATAACCTGCGGCGCAAGGTGGTGCTCATGGCAATTTGGGCGATATCGCCGATCGTTTTGTGGGGCGATCCGACATTGTTCGGAATATTTGAGATGCCAACTCATTGGTTGGGCTTTCTGAACAATGTCGGCCTTGTATGGATTGCCATTGGCGTCGGTGGGTTGTTGTTCCGAACGTTTCATTTGTTTTTCCTGTACGACTTACAGACTGGTTTGGTTTGGTCCACCAAGATAATTACCGATCCGTTTAACGACATCAAGCTCTACCATCGCGCGCCGCTTTATTTGTTTAAGGGGCAATTGATTGATCCGGACGTGGCAAAGCGCTAGTTAAAGAGAATCGTGCATTGATTACAAGCGATGCGCGATGAACTCGCGCAAAATCCTTCGTCGGATCGATTTATTCGACACGCTTTCATCGCGCCACCACCAACCGTCCAGTTGCATCGCTTTGGCGGCATTAATGAAGCGATCGGTCACGGCGTCAAATTCGTCGTCGCCGTAGTTCAGGCTGAATATAATGCGCCCGGTACCGACCCAGCTCAATGCCAGCCCTTCCGCTCGCAGGTAATATTGCAGTATCCAGTTGTAGCGGCTCGGCTCGGTATAAAGCACGGTCCAGATAGACGACAGGTTGGCGATCCGCACCGGCAGCTTTTCCTCTTGTAGACGACGGTTGAATTGCTCGGCGCGGCGGCTCCAGATTTGATCAACGTTCGAATAGATTTGTTGAACCGCCGGCGTCTCGAGGTAGTCGAGAAACACATCCATGGCGCCCATCACGTAGGGATGAGAATTGAAGGTGCCGCGAGCAAAGCAGATGTCGGCCGGCCGGTCGTCACGAAAACGCTTCATCCATTCTCGCTTGCCGCAGATCACCCCTACCGGCAGACCGCCACCGAGTGTCTTTCCATAAGTCACCAAGTCCGCCTTTACACCAAAATATTCTTGCGCACCGCCGCGCGCGATACGGAATCCAACGAATACCTCGTCGAAGATCAGCGCGATGCCACGTGCTGTGCACACCTCACGCAGCTTTTTCAGCCATTCGGCATAGCGCGCGCGGTCGAATTCCGCGCGCCTCGAACTATCGACCAACGAGCCGTCGCTCGGCGCACCCGAATTCGGATGCAGCGCCTGCAACGGATTGACCAGCACACAAGCAATATCGCGACGCTTGGACAGCACCTTCAGCGCGCCGTCGTCCATGTCCTTGAGGGTGTAGGTATAGTTTGCCGGCGCCGGGTTGCCGATACCCGGTTGCACGTCGCCCCACCAGCCGTGATACGCGCCGCAGAACCGCACCAGGTGCGAGCGCCCGGTGTGGTATTGCGCGAGGCGCACTGCTTGCATCACGGCTTCGGTGCCGGACATATGAAACGAGACTTCGTCCATGTCGGAAATTTCCTTCAGCCGCGCCACATTTTTTGCCACCACAGGGTGATAGGCGTCCAGCACCGGGCCGAGGTCGCGCACCCGTTCGGCGCCCCGCTGGATGCAGATTTTATAGAAGTCGTAGCCAAACACGTTCACGCCATACGATCCGCTCAGGTCGTAAAGTCGATTGCCATCGACGTCCGTGACCAGCACACCTTCGGACTTGCTGACGAAGGCGCCGCCTTTGAGATTTGCGCGTACGTAGCGGCTGAATTGAAACGGCACGCGATAGTTCGAAGTAAACTGCAAATCGGAAATACTGTCCGCTACTTCCGCCGTCATGCGCGCGCCTTGTGGGAAGCGGTCCGTGTACAGCGCCGCCAAACGCATGAACGCTGCACGACGCACCGCCGCGATGACCTCCGGCGCATCGTCTGCACGGAAGAACGTCGCTTCGTCGTATTCGTAGTACGGGACGAGTTTCGCGATGCGCCGCGATATTTTTGCGTGGCCGGCCAGCGAACGGTGTTTGGCGCGCGATAATTGCAGCCGCATCACCAGTTTTGGTAGTGCCGCAACCGAAATCGCAGCGCCCAGAGCGTACCAAGTAAGCATATTTCCCGATTCCTTTTGACGCCCTTGTTGATACCGTAATCAGATGACACATTTATGACTTTACGTTCCACCTTTCACCAATTGATGCAGCAGGAAGGCCTAAACTTTCTGCTAACCAACCGCATACCAAGGCGCTCGTTCACACTTTTCATGGGCTGGTTCAGCAAAATTGAGCAGCCGTTGATTCGCGACTGGTCGATCGGACTATGGCGGCGTTTTACCGACCTGCGCTTGGATGAAGCGCGCAAATCTCATTTCACTCGCATGCATGATTGCTTCATCCGAGAATTGAAGCCGGGGGCGCGGCCCATCGACATGCAAGCCAACGTCTTGACCAGCCCTTGTGATGGCATCGTCGGCGCCTGCGGACCAATTGAAGGTACGCGCGTGTTTCAGGCAAAAGGCTTTCCTTACACGCTGCTCGATCTAATCGGCGACGCCGAACTCGTCGCGTGCTACCGCGACGGCTGCTACGCGACCATTCGCATCACGTCGAGCATGTACCATCGGTTTCATGCGCCGTTGGACTGCCGCGTCCGGCGTGTCAATTACATTTCCGGCGATACCTGGAATGTGAACCCCATTGCATTAAATCGCGTGGAAAATCTGTTTTGTAAGAACGAGCGTGCGGTGGTTCACGTCGAGCATAGCGGCAGCGGCAAGGAGATCCTGGTGGTCGCGGTAGCCGCGATTTTAGTGGCGAGCATTCGGTTGCACTTTCTCGACGTACTGCTAAACCTGCGCTACCGTGGTCCCAACTTTATACCGTGCGACGCGTCGTTCGCGAAAGGTGACGAAATGGGCTGGTTCCAGCACGGCTCAACTATCATCGTATTCGCGCCGCACGGCTTCGATCTTTGTGAAGGCGTTGTCGAAGGCGCGCCGATACAAGTGGGGAGGCAATTGATGCGCGCTCCCGAGTAGGCCGCCGGCTTCCAAAAATCTGACTTTATTATCGTCGCTCGATACCAGGCAATTCGTTTTAGTATTGAGGCGCGCGATCGTACGTAAGCGCGTTCACGCAACGCGATATCTGCGTGACCGTTTATAATTCGTCCGATACGAATGTTTGCTTCTTGGAACAGACGGATTTATGATTTGTTTCGCTGACACGGATTGATGGTGGAGTTTGCGGATTTTCAACAGGTTCGGTTCACAACGCACCGACGTTACTCCGAAAGCTGGGAGATTTAAATAACAACGGTTACTAACGAGCTGCATGTAACAGGCGCACTGGATCACCCACGCAAGTTAGGGTGGTTATCGACGACGGCGCTTGCCATGGGAGGCAGCAATCAAAGCCTATTTCTTCTCACGGCGCTGTTCGCGGGTCAGGGTGCGATCAACGGTCAGGGTAGCGCAGCGGTTCCGCTGCTGATCTTTGGATTGTTGCTGAGTTGGGCCGCCGCGCCTGCCTGGACCGAGCTCGTTCTGATGTATCCGAAGCGGGTCGGCGGCATCGCCGCCACGTGTTCCGAAGCGTTCCGTCCTTACAATCCCGTGCTCGCGAACCTCACCGGCGTATGTTACTGGTGGGGCTGGATTCCGACTTGCGGACTGACGGCGATTTTCTCGGCCTCCGCAATTCACGAATGGTATCTGCCGGGAATCCCAATTCCGCTGATGGCCTGTGGCATCGTGTTACTTTTCACCGCCGTGAATCTATGCGGCGTTCAGTGGGCCGGGCGCTTGGCGGTTCCTATCGCCACAGGATCGGCGTTGCTGGCGTTTATCTCGGCGTTAGCGCCGGTGGTGACCGGGCAGGTGGATTGGCAGCGCGCAAGTACATTCCATTTAACCGTTCCGTTCGCAGGTTGGTTCGGCGAATTAACCAGCCTTATGGCCGGTTTGTACCTGATTGGATTCGCGGCGCCGGCGTTCGAGGCGGCGGCGTGCCACGTCGGCGAAACTAAAGATCCAAACAAAAACGTCCCGCGTGCAATGTTGGCCAGCGGCCTGATGGCGTCTATTTATTTCATCGTGTTGCCGCTCGTGTGGCTCGGTGCGCTGGGTTCGGAGCAACTTAGCAAAGATCTGATGCTGGTGCTTGGGCCGACGTTTGCGCCGGTATTCGGCAGCTTCGCCAAGGCTTCGGCGATTTGGTTCATGATGTTCAATATGTTCCACGGCACGTTGCAGCCGCTTGCAGGGGCGGCGCGCACGATGTCGCAATTGGCGGAAGATGGCTTGTTGCCGCGTTTCTTCGAGCGCCGTTCACGTTTCGACGCGCCATGGGTCGCAACGGTAATTACCGCCGCCATGGCGATTTTCTTTTTGTTGTTAGGTGATCCGATCTGGCTGATTGCGGCTGCGAACTTTACCTACCTCATTAGTATTTGCCTGCCGAATGTTGCGGTGTGGTTGCTACGCAAGGACCACCCCGACATGCCGCGTCCCTATCGGGCGCCACGCGGCATGATTGTCGCAGGTCTGGTCGCCAGCGCGATATGGGGAGTTTCCGCGGTGCTGGGCTTCCAACAGTTTGGCATGAAGACCGTTCTCATCGGTGTGTTGTTTGCCTATTCCGGCGCCGCGTTGTACGCATGGCGCATCTTCAATGACCGCCGCGCCGCGGGTTTGCCCGGTATTGCGAACACGCTCCACATTAAACTGACGGGCGCCA
>JANNFT010000397.1:0-3881 GCA_031380185.1 Pseudomonadota bacterium | reverse complement strand
CGTTCTATTGGTAAGGCACAAGCACAAGGAACAATTCATGAGCAAGCAGTGGGCAGTGATAGTCGGATTCGGATTAACGTTGGGTGCGGTATCGCTATTCGCGGAAGAGCACGCGACGGCCAAAGCCGATCTCGCCAAGGGCCAAGCGGCGGCGGTTACTTGCGCCGCGTGTCACGGCGGCGATGGCAACAGCGCCATCGCCATCAATCCCAGCCTGGCCGGACAGCATCCCGAGTATATCACCAAGCAATTGGCGAACTTTAAGTCCGGCGAACGCAACAACGCGATCATGAAGGGTATGGTCGCGATGCTGGCAACCGATCAAGACATGAAAAATGTGGCCGCTTTTTATGCCGCGCAGAAGCCGCGGCCCGGCATCGCCCGCGATCAAGCGCTGGTCGACGCGGGCCAAAAAATCTATCGCGGCGGCGACACCGCGGCTGGCGTTCCGGCGTGCGCGGGTTGCCACAGCCCAAGCGGCGCGGGCATCCCCGCCCAATATCCGCGCCTCGCGGGACAAATGAAGGAATATACGTTTGCCCAACTCAGAGCATTCAAAGCGGGTGAGCGCGCTAACGACAACGCCGCGATGATGCGCACCATTGCGAGTCGCCTCAGCGACAAGCAGATGGAAGCATTAGCCGAGTACGTTTCCGGGCTGCAGTAGCGCGTTAGCGTCGCTGTAACACGTCTTTAAACGTCGCGCGCGCTTGCCGCAAACTCGCTTCCGTTGTCGGCCAATCGATACATCCATCGGTGACGGAAACGCCGTAACGCAACAAGGATAAATCCTCCGGAATCGCCTGGTTGCCTGCGTGGATATTGCTTTCCAGCATGACGCCGATAATCGATTGGTTTCCCGCGACAATTTGCTTGACCACATCCTCAAACACTTCCGGTTGCCGCGCCGGGTCTTTGCTGGAATTGGCATGACTGCAATCGACGACGATATTGGTCGGCAGTTTTTGTTTTGCCAGCGCCGTTTCGGCGAGCGCGACCGATTCGGCGCCGTAATTAGGTTTGGCGCCGCCGCGCAGGATCATGTGGCCGTAGGCATTTCCCTTGGTGTGAACAACCGCAACCTGCCCGTTCTGATTTACCCCCAAAAAACTGTGGCGCTGCATTGCGGAAAGCATAGCGTTGATCGCGACTTGCAAGCCGCCGTCCGTGCCGTTTTTGAAACCTACCGGCATCGACAACCCGCTCGCCAATTCCCGATGGGTTTGCGATTCGGTGGTGCGCGCGCCGATCGCGCTCCACGAAATCAGGTCCGACATATATTGCGGGCTGATCGGATCGAGCGCTTCCGTGCCCGCGGCCAATCCGAGTTCGGCGATATCAAGAAGGAGCTTGCGCGCTTTCTTCAGGCCCTCTTCAATTTCGAAGGAGTCGTCCATGTGCGGGTCGTTGATCATGCCTTTCCAGCCGGTCGTAGTTCGCGGCTTTTCGAAATATACGCGCATCACGATGTACAACATGTCGCTTACTTCGTCGGCAAGTTTCTTCAGACGATAGGCGTAATCCATCGCCGCGATCGGATCGTGCACCGAACAAGGCCCAACCACGACCAGCAAGCGCGGATCGCGCCGATCAAGAATTTGCTCAACGACAAGGCGCGCTTCGAACACTGTTTTTTCGGCGCCCGCGGAAAGGGGCAACACCCTCTTGACCTCGCCCGGCGTGGGCAACACCTCAAGAGACGCGATGTTGACGTTGTAGATGCGATTTTCTTCCATTGCGTTCTCGTGTGAAATTATCGATCAATTAGTTTGCGCTGATTTCGTCATAGCCGCGTCCGATAAATTCGATCAAACAAAAGCCATGACCAAAGGGGTCGGCGAAGGTGGCGATATGGCCCCAGTTAAAAGTTTGGCGCGACCCTTCCAACTTTGCGCCAGCGCGCTCAGCTCGATCGATTCCCGCCAAAATATCAGAAACGACAAAATCAAGGTGCACCGGCGTCCAATGGCGCAGATAGTCGCGTTGCTGTGACGTTTCGGGTGACGCCGCGCTGCCGCTCGGTTTTTCGATCAGATAAATCGGCGACGACCCACCCAGCATTTCCATAATATTTCCGATAAGCCGCCGACCAGGACGCAAGCCTAATGCGTCGCGATAAAAGGCGATCGCTTTTTCAAGGTCGTCGACATCGATGTTAACGAGTAGTTCGGCCGTGATAATTTCCAATCAAATTTACCAATGTCATCCTGAGCGCAGCGAAGGATCTGCTTTTAGTGCGCTGAAAAAATCAAAGCAGATTCTTCGCTGCGCTCAGAATGACATGTTAGGGAGCGTTAGGCGGTCAGCGCTTGTTTTGCGGCAGCTACCGTCTTCTCAATCTCGTTCGCTCCATGCTCCGCCGACACAAACCCAGCCTCGAATGCCGACGGCGCAAGGTAAATGCCTTGTTTCAACATCGCATGGAAAAATTTATTGAAACGCTCCTTATCACATTCCATCATTTCGGCGAACGTACGCGGCGCCTCAGCGCGGAAGAAAATACCGAACATGCTGCCGACGGATGCGCTCGAGAGCGCGACCCCGGCTTCTTTAGCGACCTCGACAATGCCCTGGAGAATAGCTCTGGTATTGGCTTCCAGCTTGATATAAATACTCGGATCGCGCTGCAAAATGCGTAGCGTCGCCAACCCCGCAGTCACCGCAACGGGGTTGCCGGACAAGGTACCCGCTTGATACACGGGGCCGAGTGGCGCGAGCTTTGCCATGATGTCGCGGCGGCCGCCGAAGGCGCCGACGGGCAATCCACCGCCGATGATTTTGCCCAGAGTGGTGATATCGGGCGTGATATTGAAATGACCTTGTGCGCCTTTTGCTCCAACACGAAAACCGGTCATCACCTCGTCGAAAATCAACACCGCGCCGTGCTTAGTGCAAAGCTCACGCAAGGTTTGCAAAAACTCCACGTCGGGAATGAGCAAATTCATATTTCCGGCGACGGGCTCGACAATTACACAGGCGATTTGGTCGCCCATTTTCGCAAACGTATCTTTGATCTGCTGCGCGTTGTTGTAGTCTTGAACCATCGTATGGGCGACGACTTCCGGCGGCACGCCGGCGGAACTGGGGTTGCCGAACGTGAGCGCACCAGAGCCTGCTTTCACCAGCAACGCATCGCCGTGGCCGTGGTAACAGCCCTCGAATTTGATAATGGCGTTGCGGCCTGTAAACCCGCGCGCGAGGCGGATTGCGGTCATCGTCGCTTCGGTGCCGGAACTGACCAGACGCACTTGCTCCATGCTCGGCAATATTTCGCACAGCAATTGCGCCATCTCCAGTTCGGTTTCGGTCGGCGCACCGAAACTTAAACTATTTTCCGCGACGCGTTGCACCGCAGCGATGACCTCTGGATGGGCGTGTCCCAGAATCATCGGGCCCCAGGAGCCGACGTAGTCGATATATTCCTTGCCGTCGGCGTCATACAAATAGGCGCCTTTCCCACGTTGGAAGAATATCGGCGTGCCGCCAACGGCGCGAAACGCCCGCACCGGTGAGTTCACACCACCGGGAATGTATTTTTGTGATTGTTCGAAGAGGGCTTCGTTACGCGTAGGCATTATTCAATACTCAGAGTGAAAAATGGGGGGTTCCCCTCTCCCGCTTGCGGGAGAGGGTGCAGGGCGGGGTGGCCTAGGGCCATGAGGGCGGGCGTCGCCATGGCAATCTTCGCCCCCTCTCCCTAGCGCTCTCCCCACAAGTGGGGAGAGGGTGCGTAACTTTTATGACGCGGCGAAAATAGTGACGCAAAGCGATGGGCGGTGTCTGCAATATCTTCCGCATCAAACACCGCACTAATCACCGCAACTGCATCCGCCCCAGCTTCAATCAGCGATGGCGCATTGTCCAACGTGACGCCGCCGATG
>JANNFT010000382.1:0-6358 GCA_031380185.1 Pseudomonadota bacterium | reverse complement strand
AGCCGATTTGGCGAAAGAGTACATCGAATTGAAACGCATGGAGTGGGTAGAGTATTCGCGCCACGTGTCGGAGTGGGAATTGAACCGGTATGTGGTGTTCTTTTAATTTGCCAAAAGCGCTTTTCACCCCAACACGTCATTCCCGCGAAAGCGGGAATCCATGTTGAATTGGTAATTCGACAAGCCAAATGGATTCCCGCTTTCGCGGGAATGACAATAGATAGGTGGATTGTATTTTGCTAACGCCGAAGACCCGCACGGCCACTGCCTCTCAAGCACGGCACCTTGAAACGGCAATCCCCATGCGCCTCTTGGCATGGCAGTAACAATTTTTTGGAGACATCGACATGTGTGGAATCGTAGGACTGCTGATCAAGAAACCTGAGCTACGCAACCATCTCGGCGAATGGATGATGCCGATGCTGATCGGCATGACCGAGCGAGGGCCTGATTCGGCGGGACTAGCCGTCTATACCAAAGAAGCGGGCGCGAATGAATTCAAATACAGCCTGCACGCACCGGCCATGGACTACGACTGGAGCGCCGTCGAGCGCGATTTCAATCACCACTTAGGTTCCGCAGTCGAAATCGTCGAGAAAGGTAATCACGGTATCTTGATTTCGCATTTGGAGTCCAGCGTCGTCAAAACTTGGCTCAAGCACCACTATCCCGAGCTGCACGTGCTGTCGATGGGACGCTCGATGGATCTGTACAAAGACATCGGCACACCCAGCGACGTCGCAGCGCGTTACGACTTCAAGAGTTTGCAAGGCACGCATTTGATCGGCCATACGCGCATGGCCACCGAATCCGCGGTCACGCCGGATCGTGCTCACCCGTTCACCGCCGGCGCCGATTTTTGTTTGGTGCATAACGGCTCGCTTTCGAATCCTTATCAGATTCGCCGCAAGCTCGAGCCGCTCGGCGTTCACTTCGAAACCGACAACGATACGGAAGCGGCGTGCCGTTACCTCGAATGGCGCATGCGCGAAGGCGACGATCTGGCCACTGCGCTGCAGAAAGGCTTCGAGGAACTCGACGGCTTCTTCACTTTTTTAATGGGTACAAAGGACGAGATGGCTTTGGTGCGCGATCCTTACGCATGCAAACCCGCAATCGTTGCGGAGACCGACGACTACGTCGCGATCTCGTCGGAATTTCGGTCATTGGCAAAATTACCGGGCATCAAAAACGCCAAACTGTTCGAGCCCATGCCGGAAGAACTGTACATCTGGAAAGTATAGGATTTATGGAAAAAATTACGTTCGATCTCGCGCAGCAATCCTTGCGCGAACTCAATCAATACCTGCATCACGATCTCGCTAAAAACGGCGTGAAGCAAGTGGATGTGCTCAATCCCGAAGGCGCCCACAACATTGCCGTCGGTGTCGATGCGCCGGTGAATATCGACATACACGGTCACGGCGGATACTACACCGCCGGCATGAATAAGCAGGCGAACGTCACGGTGCATGGCAATGTTGGTTGGGGCGTCGCGGAGAACATGATGTCGGGCATCGTGCGCGTGAAAGGTTTCGCTTCGGAATCCGCCGGCGCCACGGGCCACGGCGGCACGTTGATCATCGAAGGTGATGCGAGTTTGCGCTGCGGCATTTCGCTCAAAGGCTTGGACATCGTGGTCGGCGGCAATGTCGGCAACTTCTCCTGCTTCATGGCGCAAGCGGGCGCCATGGTGGTGTGCGGCGACGCCGGCCACGCGCTCGGCGACTCGTTGTACGAAGCGGTGATTTATGTGCGCGGCAAAATCAAAAGCCTCGGCGCCGACGCCCGCATCGAAGACATGGGCGATGCCGATCATCAAAAATTGTCCGCGCTGCTCAACCAAGCGGGCTTCAAATTCAACTCGAAAGAATTCAAACGAGTCGCGTCCGCAAAAAGTTTATACAACTGGAACGCCGACGCCAATCAGGAATATTGAAATGACTAAACGCTTGTTGAAAGAACAAAGTTTCACTTACGATCGCCGCGTCCTCGATTACATTCAACACGCGGCGGCGACCGGCCTGTACGAAATCCGCGGCCTCGGCGCTAAACGCGCGCTACCGAACTTCGACGATTTAGTGTTTCTCGCGGCGTCGATTTCGCGTTACCCGCTCGAAGGCTATCGCGAAAAATGTTCGACCAAAACCATTCTCGGCGCGCGCTTCGCGAAGAAGCCCGTAGAACTCGATATTCCGATCACCATCGCCGGCATGAGCTTCGGCTCGCTATCGGCGCGAGTGAAAGAAGCGCTCGGCACGGCAGCGCGCGAACTCGGCACCTCGACGACCACCGGCGACGGCGGCATGACAGTAGAAGAGCGGCGTTCGTCGAAGACTTTGGTGTATCAATGTCTGCCATCGCGCTACGGTTTTAATCCCGATCACGTACGCCAAGCCGACGCCATCGAAGTCGTGATCGGTCAAGGCGCAAAACCCGGCGGCGGCGGCATGTTACTCGGTCAAAAGGTGAATGCGCGCGTCGCGACCATGCGCACTTTGCCAGCGGGCATCGATCAACGTTCCGCTTGCAGACATCCCGATTGGACCGGCCCCGATGATCTCACGATTAAGATCAAAGAACTGCGCGAACTCACCGATTGGCAGATTCCGATTTACGTCAAGATTGGCGCGACACGCGTGTTCCATGATGTGAAGCTATGCGTGCATGCCGGCGCCGACGTCATCGTTGTCGATGGCATGCAAGGCGGCACGGCCGCGACACAGACGGTGTTCATCGAGAACGTCGGCATTCCGACCTTGGCCGCGGTTCGCCAAGCGGTAGACGCGCTGGAAGATATGAACATGAAGGACAAGGTGCAGTTGATCGTCTCCGGTGGCATCCGCACCGGCGCCGATGTCGCAAAAGCCATCGCGCTCGGCGCCGACGCCGTGTCGATCGGCCAAGGCGTGTTGATGGCGCTCGGCTGCAACAGTGACACCTACATGCACAACGGCGAGCACATCGACGCCAGCGCCGACTACGAAAAAATCGGCACGGCGCCGGGCTTTTGCCATCACTGCCATACCGGCAAGTGTCCGGTCGGGGTCACCACGCAAGACCCTGAATTAGAATTACGCCTCGAGCCTGCCGTCGGCGCCAAGCGCTTGAAAAATTATTTCAAGACCATGAACATGGAACTCACCACCATCGCCCGCGCCTGTGGCAAAGGCGATGTGCATCATCTTGAGCGCGAAGATTTGGTGGCGCTTACGATCGAAGCAGCGGCGATGGCGGGTGTGCCGCTTGCGGGAACACAATGGATTCCTGGGCGCGGGATGTAATCGTTACCCTCATGTCATTCCCGCAACGCTATGCCAAACTGTTGGTTCACCATAGCGAAGCACAAGGTTCGTTCTGCGGCAACCGGCATATGGCACAAGTGGCAGTGGCCCGAGGCCAGCCCCCAACCATGCGGCTCTTGGCGATGCTATTGCTTGCGTTACGGAAAGCTCGCACCTAAAAATCGCGCCAGATTTTTGCTGGCGATATTCTCCGCGATAGCGTGTGGAAGTTGGTTCAGCCAAGCGCGGTACCAAGCTGCGATAGCAGGTAATTCAGGCCAGCGCGATGGTGTCCAGGTATCGCTGCCCATCACGAAACGTTCCGGGTACTGCAAAAATAACTCGCGCCATACCGGATCAATTGCATTGCCGTTAACGATGTCGTAGCGATACGACAACTCAACATACATCGCGGGATAGCGCGCCATCCATTCGCCGACGGTTGGCGCCGGCGTGCTCATGCCGGCGTGCGCCCACAGGATTTTCGCGTTCGGATTGTGCGACATCAATGTCTCGATCGCCTGCGCATCCGAGTGGGCATGCAGGTGAAGTTTCTTTTCGACGGCGAGATTCACCAAGCGCTTTATCACATCGCTTTGCGCTTCGGCGCCGTACAGATGAAACTCGCCGATGCCGGCGTAAATTCCGCGCTTCAGTTCGTTCTCGAGAAAAGGAATGGTGTCGTCAGCACGCCACCAATTGGCGCGCTCCACCAGCCAGGTTTCGTAGCTGGTCGTCTTGTGATAAACGCGCAACTCCGGCACGAAACGCTTCGGATCGAGTGCGTAGAGTTTGAGTGTGCCTTCAATCGGCGTGCTTGATAACAGCGCGCGAGGGATGTTGGCTTCGTCAAGAAATTTGATCGCTTTTTCCGGCGGCGTCTCGTCCCAGGCGTTGCCGCTGTAGTGAAGATGGCCGTCGAAAAAAGGAAGCTCGGCGGCGATTGTAGCCACGGCTGCGAATGAGATCAGAAACAATGTGACGCGTGTGAACATGACATTCATTCAATCAAAAAATTTAATGCGCAATTTAGCCTGTAGCCCAATGAAATCCGGGGATCGTTCTCCCGCAATCCGCTGTGCTCCTTAGGGGCTACAATTTTTATCGCACCGCAATCGGCGCGACGGTTGAGCCTGTTCCACCCTTAATCTTCAGCGGTTCGACAATCAGTGCAAACTCGTAGGCTTTATCTTTCGCCAGACCTTCGAGCTCCATATTTTCCAGCAAGAAAATTCCGTTCACGACCAGCGCAATCGCGTGAACCGGCAGACGAATTTGTTTATCCGGATTCGGAAAAATTTCGATGCCCCAGTTGTCGCTGCCGATCAGGACAATGTTCTGTTTCGCCAGCCACTCCGCTGCCGCCGCCCCTATGCCGGGCTGGCCGCTGACGAACTTCGCGTTGTCCTTGCCCCACAGCGTACCCCAACCGGTGCGAATGAGCGCGGCATCGCCCTGCCCTAGCGTTACGCCTTGCTTTACCAGGGCATCCTGCAAATCCTGTGCGGTGATTTCGTAATCGATCGCTAACATCTCCACGCCTTTGAGAGCCGCAATGTCAATCAACACACCGCGGGTAAATATCGAGCCGACCTTTTCGATGCCGAGTTTGGTGAAACCATTGCGTGTGGCGATGTCGTCGATCTTGATGCAGTTGTACAGCATCTCACCGATGCCTTGGTGATTCAGCGCATCAAACTGAGTGCCGACTTGGCCGATTTCCGTGGTGACAATCTCCTCGTTGCTGCGTTGCTTGTTGGACGCAGCCGGTGGCGTAGTACGCTTCAATTGCATGCTAAAGCGCCGCTCGCCGAAAAATGGCATGGCCGCATTGATTTCCTTACCGAGTTCGAATACTTTGCCTTGGCGGATAAGTTTGGTGGCGCGCAACACCGTTTCCGGCCCGATTAAGTTCGCGGCGCCGCGCTCGTCGTCCGCGCCCCATTTGGATGGACAGCGTTGCTCCGGCGTTGGCGGCGACCAGGTTTGAGCGGACGCCGAACCGAACACAGCGATTGTTGTGATAAGAATAAAAATTTTCCAACGCGTAACCAACATGGTGCGCCTCCTATTTAAGTTTAAGAATTCGCACCCATGCTATGCGTAAGCCAGCGCGATGACAAGCTATGTTAGAGTAGCGCCGAAATCTTGAGCAACCGAAGGAGTGAAACGCAAATGAGGAAAGCTGTTTTATGGGCTGCGCTGTGGTTGAGCGGCAGCGTTTTGATTACCCAACCACTACGTGCGGAAGAGAAAGCGATGGACGAAAAAATTTCGGCATTGAAAATCATTGATAATAAAGTTGGCGAGGGCAAAGAAGCCAAAGCCAATTCCACTGTGTCGGTCGACTACACCGGCTGGCTTTACGATCCGGCCGCGCCAGACAAAAAGGGCAAAAAGTTCGATAGCTCGCTGGATCGCGGTGACCCGTTTGCGTTAGTGCTCGGGCGCGGATCAGTGATTCGCGGCTGGGACGAAGGCGTAAAAGGCATGAAGGAAGATGGCCAGCGCACCCTCATAATTCCGTCGGACATGGCGTACGGCAACCGCGGTGCCGGTGGTTTGATACCACCGGGCGCGACCTTGGTTTTCGATGTCGAACTGATCAGCGTGAAGTAGCGGGACGCAGTGCGCTCCCAACAAAAGCCGGCGAAACCCAATGCCGTTCGCTTACGCTCGTTCGCCCTGAGCTTGTCGAAGGGTGAATGGGCTTCGATCGTTCGACAAGCTCACGACTCAACCCGAACGGCTAACCGAACAGTATTGCGGCGAAACCCGGATTTTTATCGCCCGTCAAAAGGAAGAATCGAATTTAGAAAAAGTCTAGTGTGTCGAAAAATCTTACACTGGCAATCGTCCTGAAATATTAACATTCTGATTCTTATAGATTATGAGTGTGTGGCATAAAATTTGCTTTTATGACGCCATAGGGTTCAACATGTTCCTTATCACACTTAAATAATACGGGGGTATCAAATGAAGAAATTCGTAATCGGCGCGCTCTGCGCCTTAAGCGTTCAGGTTGCTTTTGCGGCTCCAATTACTGATCCGGATGATGCGCGCAATTGGCAAGG
>JANNFT010000482.1:0-3767 GCA_031380185.1 Pseudomonadota bacterium | reverse complement strand
GCAAACCGCGTGAATTACTATGGATTTTCGGCATGGTGATTTACGTGTGTTTAATGGCCGAAGCGTTCTTTGGTTACCTATTACCTTGGGGGCAAATGTCCTACTGGGGTGCGCAAGTGATCGTCAACCTATTCGCCGCCGTTCCCTTTGGCATCGGCGAGCCGTTGGCGCAGTGGATACGCGGCGACTTTGTCATATCCGATGCGACCTTGAATCGTTTTTTTGCTTTTCACGTGATCGCATTGCCACTGGCCTTGGTGGGATTGGTGTTCTTGCACATCGTCGCGCTTCACCAAGTGGGCTCGAACAACCCGGATGGTATCGAGATCAAGAAAAATAAAGATCCGAAGACCGGCTTGCCGCTGGACGGCATTCCATTCCACCCGTATTACACCGTTAAGGATTTGGTCGGCACAGTCGGATTCTTGGCGATCTTCTCGGCGATTCTGTTCTTTGCGCCGGATATGGGCGGTTACTTTTTGGAGTATAACAATTTCGTCCCAGCCGATTCGCTTAAGACGCCGGAACACATCGCGCCCGTTTGGTATTTCACGCCGTTTTACGCCATGCTACGCGCCGTGCCGCCGATGTTCGGCTCGCAATTCCCCGGTGTGTTGGTGATGGCGGTAGCCGTGGTGATCTTATTTGCTTTACCCTGGTTGGACAAAGGGATTGTGGCGTCAATTCGCTATCGCGGCTCATTGTATAAAGGTTGGCTCGCCGCATTCGTCGTGTCGTTCATCATCCTTGGCGTTTGCGGCGTGCTCCCGACCAGCGTTTGGGGTCAGTTCGCAAAGGGCTTGCCGATCCTCGGCGGCGCCGATGTCGCTACCGTAGTCGCGCGCATTTTCACCATCGTTTACCTCGCGTTTTTCTTCCTCATGCCTTGGTACACCAAGCTAGACAAAACCAAACCGGAACCGGAGCGCGTGACCTGATGCGTAAATTGCTGCTGAGTCTGATGTTGTTCCCCGCGTTGGTTATTGCCAACACCGCGACGGAATTGGATCATGCGCCGATCAATTCCCGTGACATGTTGTCGGTACAGCGTGGCGCGAAAAACTTTGTCAACTATTGCCTCACTTGTCACAGCGCAAACTACATGCGCTACAGTCGATTGCAGGATTTGGGACTGAATGAAGATCAGATCACGGACAACCTCGTCCTCACCGGCGTGAAGGTTGGCGAGACCATGTCCATTGCGCTCAAACCACAGGACGCAAAAGCCTGGTTCGGCGTGCCGCCGCCGGATCTTACGGTGATTGCGCGGTCGCGCGGTGTCGATTGGCTGTATAGCTATTTGCGTGGTTTTTATCGCGACGACTCGAGAGCTTCAGGCTGGAACAATAGCGTGTTTCCGCAAGTGGGCATGCCACACGTGTTATACGAATTGCAGGGCCAGCAAGTTATGGTTGCCGAAAAAACCGAACACGGCGAACTGCACAAATTACATTTGGAAAAGGCGGGCAAACTGACGCCGATTGAGTACGATCAATTCGTCGCCGACTTAGTGAACTATCTCGACTACATGGGCGAACCGCACAAAGCGAAACGAATCCAGACGGGCATCATCGTGATGTTTTTCCTTGCGTTGTTGTTCCCGCTGGCGGTACTGCTCAAAAAAGAATATTGGAAAGACGTGAAGTAACCGGCCCAAGGCCCGCGCGAGCGCAGCCGCAAGCCCTTTAGGGACTAGAAAAGCTATGATGACTTTGTACTCAGGCACCACCGATCCTTTCAGCCATCGCTGCCGCTTTGTGCTGTTCGAAAAGGGGATGGATTTTCAGATCATCGACGTCGATATGTACAATAAGCCGGAAGACATCGCGGTGATGAATCCGTACAACCAAGTGCCGATTTTGGTGGAGCGCGATCTCGTTTTATATGAGTCCAATATCATTAACGAATACATCGACGAGCGTTTTCCGCACCCACAGTTGATGCCGGCGGACCCAATCATGCGCGCGCGGGCGCGGTTGTTTCTGTATCGCTTTGAGAAAGAATTATTCAGCCAGATCGACAATCTCGATAGCGCCAGCCAGCAAAAATCCGACAAGGCGCGCCAGATCATTCGCGATAATCTGGTGCAAATCGCGCCGGTCTTCACCAAACAAAAATTCATGCTCGGCGATGAATTTTCCATGCTCGATGTCGCGATCGCGCCACTGCTGTGGCGCTTGGAGCACTATCAAATCACCATGCCGAAACAAGCTGCGCCGCTTCTAAAATATGCCGAGCGCATGTTCACGCGGCAAGGATTTATCGACGCCATGACGCCGTCCGAAAAAGCGATGCGCAAGTGAACCCAGAAATCGGCACCAAGCCTTATCTGATCCGCGCCATTTACGAATGGTGTGTGGATTGTGGCTTCACGCCTTATCTAAACGTGGCGGTGACTGACGCTTGCCGCGTGCCGATGGAATTCGTCAAGAACAATGAAATTGTCCTCAACGTCAGCCCATCGGCGACACGAAATATCAAGATCGATAACGACCGCGTACATTTCTCGGCGCGATTTAACGGCGTATCGCGTGAAGTGTCGGTGCCCATGGGCGCAATTGCCGGAATTTTCGCGCGCGAAAACAGCGAAGGCTTAATGTTTAAAGTCGAAACGGAAGCGGCGGCTGCGGCTGCGCCGAAACCCGCCGAAGATATTGGTGTCGGAGAAAAGAAAAAAACTCCCGCGACGCCACGCGAGCGAAATCATCTCAAAGTAGTAAAATAGTTTTAACCGCGGTATAGCCACAAGCCGCGCCGATCTTGGATCGTGGCCATCTCGAAAGTAATCTTGAATTGCCTGCGGCCAATCAGAGCCGCAACCAAACGCCGGCATAGCTCAGTTGGTAGAGCAGTTGATTTGTAATCAGAAGGTCGCGGGTTCGATTCCTGCTGCCGGCACCAATAAGCTAAACAAGTAACGTGAATTGACGCCGTGCCACGCCGCACAATATTATCTTTAAATCACCACCTGTGGAGAGGAAACATGGCTACATTGAACGTGAACGGCAAGGTCGTAAACGTGGATGTCGAAGCGGACATGCCACTATTGTGGGTGCTGCGTGACGAGTTGGGTTTGCGCGGAACGAAGTACGGATGTGGGATCGCCGCCTGCGGCGCGTGCACTGTGCATATGGACGGCCAGCCGGTTCGCGCGTGCGTGATGCCGTTTTCTGCCGTTGAAGGTAAGAAAATCACCACCATCGAAGCGCTGTCAAAAGATGGCACGCATCCGGTGCAAAAAGCCTGGGTGCAATTGCAAGTGCCGCAGTGCGGTTATTGCCAGAGCGGCCAGATCATGGCCGCCGCTGCATTACTCAGCACAAATAAAAAGCCGAGCGATGCGGATATCGACACTGCGATGACCAATATCTGCCGTTGCGGGACCTACGCGCGTATCCGTGATGCCATTCATCTTGCCGCGAAATCGATGTGAGCGAAGAGGCCAACATGACAAAATTATTTAATGTTAATCGCCGTAGTTTCTTAGTTAAATCCGTTGCGGTGAGCGGCGGCCTGATGGTCGGCGTGCGCATGCCGACGTTCGCCAACGCCGCAACGCAAGGTCCGGAAGTGACGCATTGGATTGTGATCGAACCTGACGACACCGTGATTGTTCGTATCGCGCGTTCCGAGATGGGGCAGGGCAGTTTCACCGGTTTGCCGATGCTGATTGCCGAGGAATTGGCCTGCGATTGGAGCAAAGTCCGGCCCGAATATGCCTCGGTGAATGAACACGTCAAGCGCGCCCGCGTGTTTGGTTCCATGAG
>JANNFT010000479.1:0-2022 GCA_031380185.1 Pseudomonadota bacterium | reverse complement strand
CCGCGCACGCGGTTAAGACGTTCGCCCAGCCGTACGCGATCGGCACATAGCGTTCCATTCAGTTCAGCAATCAAAGCGGTCCAATTAGTTGGTGTGGAAAGGGTCAATTTTGAGCAGCGCGAAATGCACGATTCGATATATCGGAGCCCGCATTATATCGGTGACCTCAACTGGTCAGTGATGCGCTCGCAGCGTATTACAAACGATACGCCTCGCGGATTTCCATTATCGGGCGCTGACAGTGGATGACATTTGGATACCTCTTGGTGAGAACGTGCTGATCGGGAAGTTTTAGCCGCTATGGAATCGCGTGATCGACGGCTCGGGAATCAAGACGCCGGGCAAAGGGCGCGTGGCGCAAAAGCGATCGTCCTGGGGCGTGTTCCATCCAGGACGCAAATTCGTTGGCAAGCTGGCCCTCGCGGCTGGCAGATTGACGGAAATGGCGATCGTCGCGAAAATCGACGACTTCTTCGCCGCGCAGCTGTCCGAGGCAGACGAGCTTAAGCCTAGCGCGGACAGCGGCGATGAGGTCGAGTATTAGTTTGTACTAGGTTCGCATTGCAGGAGAAAGTCATAAAGATCACGATTGATTCGTATGAAGCGAAAACAAAGCTCCCTGAGTAGGCATATCGCAAGCCTTGCTCGATGAAGATTCGCAGAAAGCGGCGAAAAAAGCGGGCGTAAGAAAATTTGCTTGAAATTCCAAACGGCATCCATCGATATCCAAATCAAATGGCGGGTGTAACGCGCCTTACTGTTACTAAATACAAAAGAAAGTGAGGTCTCGCACGTCTTCTTGGAATTGGGCGCGGTTTCCGCGTGTTTGCGGATTTTTTTGGCTTGCGGGGCTGACGTTCATGCGAAGCTGAACCCACTGACCGAAATATGAGAAGATTACGTCGTCTTCTCGAAAAGGTGAATTTGGTGCGCGCCAATATTCTATTTTTTGCCGTTTTGATAGCGGCGTTAGTCTGTGGTCAAACCGGGTTTGCAAACGATTTCGAGGTGTTGAAGAGATCTGTCGTCAAGATTAGATCTAAGTCACCGGAAGGTGTTGCCCAGATCGGTACCGGATTCGTGGTGAGTGTAGACGATGATACCGTCTATATCGTCACCGCTTCGCACGTGGTGGAAGGAGACTCATCGCCACAAGTTGAGTTCTTTTCTGCTCGCAGCAAGCGCGTAAAAGCTGAAGTCGGCCAGCGCGAGGGGGACGATGATAGAGGGCTTGCCTATCTCATCGTGAGAGATGAGAACATCGCGGCGAAGGGAGTTAAGGCGCTTGAATTGAAATTGAACGGAAAGATCGAGAGCGGGCAAGAGGTCTTCGTCATGGGGTTTGGCGAGGGCCAAGGAGATTGGGCGGTAATCCGAGCAACCATCGTTTCCATCGTCGGCCGCGATATTCGTCTGGATGGCAGAGTGGAGGCGGGCAACTCAGGCTCGCCCGTTATTCAAAACGGACAGGTCGTAGGTGTGGTCACGCAAGTGAAGCAGGGGTTTGGCATAGCCTCTCCCGCCCTCATCGTCAATGTTACGCTGCAGGGGTGGGGCATCGAGGCCGCTACCGCAACCGCGTCCACCGAATTGCCCAAAGTGTTGCATAAACAAGTGAAACCCGATCAACCTGCCGCCAATCTGCCCGCCCCCAAAGTGCCCGCGCCGCCGGCGCTCAATCTCGCGGGCCAATACGGCGGCCGCAGTTACAGTCAAGCCGCCGATGGTCAACAATATACTTGTGATTTTGCGGCGGTCTTTACGCAAGCCGGCGCCATGGCCAATGCGAATTTCCAGAACAATTGCGGTGACTACGGCACGATTCAAGGACAGATCACGGGCAATAACTATCGAGCCAAACTCAACTCCATGTCGCTGGGTTCTTGTGAACTTGCGGCCGAAATTCAGCAGGGCGGCAACAGTTTGATGGGGCAGTTCCAGTGTATAGGTCTGGTCGGAAGGTTTTCGATGTCACGACAGTGAGTGCGCGGGGCGAAGCGCGCGACCCACCGCAACGAAAAA
>JANNFT010000309.1:0-4636 GCA_031380185.1 Pseudomonadota bacterium | reverse complement strand
GATTACGCAGAAAGTACCAGATGCGTCGCTCAGCTTGGGTGCCTTCAGTCCGTAATAATTGTGGGCGGGATTTTTGAAGCGGCCCCCTCATGGCCCTAGGCCACCCCGCCCTAGCCCTCTCCCCAGAGGGGCGAGGGGATTCACGCTGCGGTATTTCTTGGTTAATAACCAAGATAAGCCTTCCTCACCGCTTCATCACCGGCGATGTCCTTCGCCAGACCAGAGATGACCACGCGCCCCGTCTCGAGCAGACACGCGTGATCGGCCAAGTTGAGCGCCAGCGATGCGTTCTGTTCCACCAGCAAAATACTGACGCCGTCCTGTTTGTTAATGGCTGCCATGATGCGGAAAATTTCTTGCACGATCACCGGCGCCAAGCCGAAAGACGGTTCGTCCAGCACGAGTAGCTTCGGCTTCAGCATCAGGGCGCGGGCGATGGCGAGCATTTGTTGTTCGCCGCCGGAGAGCGTTCCTGCTTGCTGGTCGCGACGTTCCTTGAGGCGTGGAAAATAGCCGTACACTCTTTCGAAATCCTTCGCCGTTTCCGCTTTGTCGCGGCGCGTGTAGGCGCCGAGCCGCAGATTTTCTTCGGTGGTGAGATGGGTGAATGTACCGCGACCATCCGGCACATGACCTAGGCCCATGCGCACGATGTCTTCGGTCGCTTTGGTTTCGACCCGTTGACCGAGAAATGTGATTTGCCCGCGCGTGTTGACCATTCCGGAAATCGCACGCAGCAACGTGGTTTTGCCCGCGCCGTTCGCGCCGAGGATCGTGGTGATACCGCCTTGTTCCACGGAAAAACTGACGCCGAATAATACCTGCGTTGCGCCGTAAGATGCATCGAGATTTTTCGCGGCGAGTATCGCGCTCATGCGGCGACACCCAGGTAGGCTCTGATCACGTCGGGATGGTTTTGTACCTCTTGTGGTAAACCATCAGCGATCTTGCGGCCGAAATCAATAGCGACGACTTTGTCCGACACATTCATCACCAAGCTCATATGATGCTCGACCAGCAAGACCGTCAAGCTAAAGCGATCGCGTAAATCTTGAATCAAGGTTTTGAGATTGTCGACTTCAGAATGATTGAGGCCGCCGGCCGGTTCATCGAGCAACAATAGTTTGGGTTTAGTGGCGAGCGCGCGTGCCAGCTCAACGCGTTTTTGTGTGCCGAACGATAAATCGGACACGCGCGTTTCCGCGACGGAACGTAATTTCAGCGTATCGATCAATTGGTCCGCTTGCTCGCGCAACATCGTTTCCTGACGGGCTACGCCGGGCAAGCGCAGCGCGTTGGCCAAAAACCCACCGCTGGTTCGCGAGTGACCGCCGAGGAGGACATTTTGCATTACCGTGAGGTTGCGAAACAGTGCGAGATTCTGGAAAGTGCGGCCGATGCCCAATGCCGCGATGCCGTGGCGCGGCACTTCTGTCAGCGCGCGCCCTTCAAAAGTGATTTCGCCGCTGTCGCAGTGATACAGGCGCGACAGGCAGTTGAACAGCGTGGTCTTGCCGGCGCCATTCGGCCCGATGAGGCCGACGATGGTGCCGCTGTCAACCTCAAAGCTGACGCGATCGAGCGCGACGATGCCGCCGAAGCGCACAGACACATCGCGTAAGCGCAAAAGCGGCGCTGTCTGCCCATCATTCAACGGATGTTCCTCCTAAGCAAAACTATTATTCGGTAATTCCATTCGCACGCCCGGCGCCTTGATGAGCTTCTCCGTGCCCTTCAAGTGGAAGGCTGGGATGGGTTATTGCCTGATTATTTTATATGAAAGCCCGAATATACTCGTTGACCAATTCAGGCTGTTCATGAATCACCCAATGGGAGCCGTCTGCAATCCGCTTGAGCGTTAAGTTAGGAACGTATTGCTCCAATCCATCGAGCAAACTCGGCAACAATGCGTTATCGGCATCGCCCCAGATCACTAAAGTCGGGACACGAACCATCACTCGTTCCGCATCGATTTGAATGGCGCTTGCGCCGGGATCTTCCGCCGTCGGCGGATAGAGCGGCGAGGCGCGATAGTAGTTGAGCCCGCCGGTTACCGCGCCGGGGTGTGACCAGGCTATCAGGTAGCGTTGTTTTTCGCCTTCCGTAAGCCAATCAACACTCGATCCCGTGCCGGTCAACATGGCGGCCAGGCGCGCGTAGTTGTTTTCCGTCAAGACACGCTCGGCTTTATCCATGCGAAATAGCAGCATGTATTGGCTTGCCGCTTGCTGCGCCGGATTGTGCGTCAACTCGCGCGCGAACGTCGCCGTGTGCGGGGCATTGATGATGACCAGTTTCTCAACGTACTCCGGCAGCTTCGCGGCGAAGCTCCAGGCAACGGCGCCGCCCCAATCGTGTGCGACTAGGATGCAGGTTTTATGCCCTAAATACTCTATCAAGCAACGCAAATCTTCGACTAAATGTTTGGCGCTATAGTCGGCGACATTGGCGGGTTTGGAGGATAGGTTATAGCCACGCATATCGAGTGCGACGGCTTGATGGTCCTGGCCGAACTCATCGAGTTGGTCTTGCCATTCGTACCAAAATTCCGGAAAGCCGTGGACGAATAACATCAGCTTACCTTCACCGCACGCGACGTAATGTAGCAACTGACCGTTTACATTTGCGTAATGATGTTCTTGCCTAAGCAACATGAACCGCGCCTCCGATTAGTTTCGCCACCAATGGCAGGACGCCGCGCTGCGCGGCATAACGCACCTCGTCGCTCACCCCGGAGCGTTCCATGATGCGGCCGACGCGAGAGCTGATGAGGCAATCGTAAGCGTCGTGAGTTCGATAAAGCCGTAACGCCGATTGCGCTGCGTCGGTCAGATCGCGATCGGGATCGAGCCCTTTTACCAATAGATCGACGATGTAACCGGCGCCGTAAAAATCCTCGAGATTCATTCCTCCGGCCGAGCCACTGCAGACCACCAGCACCGATTCGTCGGCGTGATATTTTTGAATATGCGCAACCGTTGCGGCGCCGTTCAGCAAACAGGCCGCATAAACATGCGCTGCAACCGATGCTTGGCTTAGGGCAACGGTGCCGTTCGTGGTCGAATAAATCACACGCTTTCCCTTGATGCCCACTTCCGTAAGCGCAAGCGGCAGCGGCGTGACGAAGCCTTCGATAGCGTGGATCATTCTTTCGCCGGATAGGACGACGGACTCGGGCGGGAAGGGCTTCGCTTTGGCGCGCGCGTCGTGTTCATCAAGCGCCGGAATCACTTCCGTGGCGCCGTGCGCGAGCGCGGTGACAATGGTCGTTGTGGCAAACAAAATATCCAGCACAACCACAACATTGGCCGTCAACCGATCCGGATTGAAATCTTCTTTGCGCAGCAACACGTGTACTTTGCTGGTCACGCCGCCGAGGGCGGTGGCGGCGCGCGCGAATTCAGCGGGATGGCTCATGATTGGGCGGCCGAGCGACGCAGGAACATACCGACGCCTTCCATCGACATCACTATTTCATCGTGTTGATTAAACGCTTCCCAGCGGGATTTCACGATACCGATATTGGGCTTGCTCGAGGACGGCCGCGATTCTAAAAATACTCGTTCCACGCGCAACGTGTCGCCGGGCCGCACCGGCTTGAGCCAGCGGATGTTGTCGACACCGGGTGAGCCGATGCTGGCGGAATCCTTCAGGTACGCATCGCACATTAAGCGCATCGCCACGGCGCAGGTGTGCCAGCCGCTGGCGATGATGCCGCCAAAAAAACTTTGCTCGGCCTTGGCTTTATCCACATGAAAAACTTGCGGATCGAATTGCGTGGCAAAGCCGATGATTTCTGCTTCGGTGAAAGTCTTGCTTCCCAATACCGTGCGGTCACCCACTTTGAAATCTTCCCAATAATATTTAAATGCCAAATCGAACCTCGAGAATCAAAAAGTGGGATTGCAGGCGAAGCGCGACAACTGATGATCGGCATCACCCAAGGTCACATCGATTGCGGTTAGGCGGCGGAAATAATGACTCGCCGCAAGCTCGTCGGTAATGCCCATGCCGCCGTGTAACTGCACGGCTTCCTGCGCGATCATGCGACCGTAACGGCCTATGGCATTTTTCGCCGCCGCGGCCACGCGCTGGCGTTCCGCGGCGTCGTTCGATTGCACTTTCACCGACACCAAATAAGCCATGGAGCGCGACAATTCGAGGTACATCAGCATGTCCACCATGCGGTGTTGCAGTGCTTGAAATTTCCCGATGGGAACGCCGAATTGGCGCCGGGTTTTGAGATACTCCAACGTCGCTTTTTGTAGCGCGTCCATGGCGCCGACAGATTCCGCGACCAAGGCCGCCATGGCGATATCGACAACCTGTTCCACCGCCGCCAAATTGTCGTCGCTTGCACCCAGCATTGCGTCGGCGTCGACATGAACGTTATCGAAATGCAGATTCGCCGCCCGCTGATTATCGATTGTGCGGTAGCCGCTGATATTCAAGCCAGTGGCGTTGGCGTCAACCAAAAATAACGCTGTACCTTGGCCATCGTTTAGCGCGCCTTTGGTGGCGGCGGAGACGATGATCTGGTCGGCGATGTTACCGTGCAGCACGACAATTTTTTCACCGCTCAATACGTAACCGGCGCCGTTCTTGCGCGCGACGGTCGCGACGCGCTTCAAGTCAT
>JANNFT010000303.1:0-16445 GCA_031380185.1 Pseudomonadota bacterium | reverse complement strand
ATGGCGCTGCATCACCGCAATGTCAACGGCGGCGCCGGCCAAGTGGTCGACGTGGCGTTGTACGAAGCGGTGTTCAGTTTGATGGAATCGATGCTGCCGGAATTCGGCATGACGGGTTACGTGCGCGAGCGCACCGGTAGTTCTTTGCCGGGAATCGTGCCGTCGAATATCTATACCACGAAGGACGCCAAGTTTGTCGTCATCGGCGGTAACGGCGACAGCATATTCAAACGATTCATGCATGCCATCGGCCGTAGCGATATGGCGAACGATCCCGCGCTGTCCAACAATGCCGGCCGCTTCGCGCATACCGAAAAAATCGACCAAGTGATTGGCGATTGGTGCGCCAGCTACGAACTTGCGCACGTGCTGCGCGTACTCGACGCGGCCGGCGTGCCGAGCGGCAGCATCTATAACATTCAGGACATCGTGCGCGATGTACACTATAAAGCGCGGGACATGATTCAGATGCACAAACTGAACGATGGCCAGGAGATTTCGCTACCGGGTATCGTGCCAAAATTCACCGCGACCCCCGGCGAAACAAATTGGCTCGGACCGACACTCGGCGAGCACACCGAGGAAATTTTGCACGCCATAGGCTATAGCGACGAGCAACAAATGCAATTGCGCAACACAGGAGTTATCGGATGAAAAAACGAATTTATATTAACGATGTCGCCGTTCGTGACGGATTTCAAATTGAGCGCGATTTCGTGCCGACCGAAACCAAGGTCGCGCTGATCGACGAGCTGTCGCGAACCGGACTGGCTAAAATCGAGGTGACGTCCTTCGTCTCGCCTAAAGCGATCCCGAACATGCGCGACGCCGAACAGGTGTTGAAATTAATTGATCGCGTGCCTGACGTCATCTACTCCGTGCTGGTGCCAAATCTGCGCGGCGTCGAGCGGGCGATGCAATGTAACGTCGACGAAATTAATTTATTCTGCTCGGCATCGGAAAGCCACAATCGCGCCAACGTCAATCGTAGCGTCGCGCAATCGTTGCAAGGCTTCAGTGAAATCATGCAAGCGCTGAGTGGCAGCGATCTCAAGGTTACCGGCAATATCTCAACCGCGTTCGGTTGCCCATTCGAGGGCAACATCGCGCCGGACAAAGTTTATTCGCTGGTCGATCAGTTTCTCGAGCTAGGGTTCGATGGCGTAACGATTGCCGATACCACCGGCATGGCCAACCCGAGGCAAGTTCGTGAACTGATGACCGAAATCGCCAAACGCTGCGCCGACGTCGAACTCACGTTACATTTCCACAATACGCGCGGCATGGGCCTCGCCAATGTCATAGCCGGTTTGGACGTCGGCGTGGTGCGCTACGACGCCTCGCTCGGCGGTCTCGGCGGCTGCCCGTTCGCGCCCGGAGCATCGGGCAACATCTGCACGGAAGATTTGGTGCATATGCTCGAAGCGATGGGCTACAACACCGGCGTGAATCTCGATCGCCTGCTCAAAGCCGCGCGCAAAATGCCGGGTATCGTCGGCCACGAAGTGCCGGGCCAAGTGTTAAAAGCGGGCAAGTCGACGGATTTGCATTCGCTCAGCAGCGTCAGCTCGTCGGCCGGTTGATTGCCGGATGCATGCATCGACGGCGGAATCGAGAGCCGTTATTGCTTCGTCGCTACACCGGCTTGGCCTAACACAGGCTGACGAGCCAGTCGAGATGACGCCGCTCACCGGCGGTGTCTCGTCGGATATTTGGAAAGTTCAACTGGCGGCCGGCGCGGTGTGCGTGAAACGCGCGCTGCCGCAACTGCGCGTCAAGCAACTTTGGGAAGCGCCGGTAAAACGCAATCGCTACGAAGTTGCCTACATGCGTTTCGCGCAAAGCGTGATTCCGGGCGTTGTGCCGAAGATTCTCGGGCACGACGAAGACGCCGGATTGTTTGTGATGGAATATTTAGAGCCCAGCGAACATCCGCTTTGGAAATCCCAGTTGCGTGACGCTATCGTCGATGCCAATTCGGCGCGCATGGTAGGCGCGCAAATGGGGCGAATTCATAACGCGAGCGCGAGCGATGCAAGCATTCCCGAGCAGTTTGCCACCGACGATATTTTCTATTCGATTCGACTGGAACCTTATCTCGAAGCGACGGCGCGGGTTCACACGGATGTGGCGCCGCGCCTGAAGCAATTGATCGATGTCACGTTCAACACCAAGCGTGTTTTGGTGCACGGCGATATCGCGCCGAAGAATATTTTGATCGGACCGCAGCGGCCCATTTTTCTTGATTGCGAATGCGCGTGGTTCGGCGATCCGGCGTTCGATTTGGCCTTTTGCTTGAATCATTTGCTGCTGAAATGTTTGTGGCGCCCCGCAGCGTGCGCGGAGTTTCTCGCAGCATTCACCATCGTTGCAGAAAACTATTTGCCGCACGTCCATTGGGAGCCGCGTGATGCCATGGAACGGCGCACCGCCCATCTTTTGCCCGGATTATTCCTGGCGCGCGTCGACGGCAAATCGCCGGTGGAATATTTGACTGACGAAGGTGACAAGAACAAAGTTCGACGTTGCGCGCGGCAATTTTTGGCGAAGCCCGTTGCGACACTTGCCGAAATTCGCGACGCCTGGCAAAAAGAATTGGCGGCATGATCGATACCCGAATCACCCAGGTTTTGGGACGGCGCGTTTGGGATTCTCGTGGCCGGCCGACAGTAGAAGCCGAAGTTCATTTGGCAGGCGGCGCTAGCGGTCGGGCCATTGCGCCGGCGGGCGCTTCAACCGGCAGCGGCGAAGCCCTTGATTTGCGCGATGGCGGCGAACGCCTCGGCGGCTATGACGTACGCACTGCCGTCGACAACATCAATATCCAAATCGCCGATGCCCTGGCCGGCATGGACGCCGCCGACCAAATACTAATCGATCAATCGCTGGTTGCGCTCGACGGCACGCCGAACAAACGCGTACTCGGCGGCAATGCCACGATCGCGGCTTCCATGGCCAATCTTCAGGCAGTCGCTGCGGCGCACGAGATGCCGTTGTGGCGCTATTTGACAGGCGATCGTGACATTGTCATGCCGCTGCCCGAGATTCAAATCTTTGGCGGCGGCGTCCACGCGGGGCGGCGCGTCGATATTCAAGATTTCATGGTCGCGGCGCCCGGCGCGGAAAATTTGAGCGAGGCATTGGAATGGACCGCGGAAATTTATCTCGCCGCGGGAAAGCTGATGGCCGAACGCGGATTACTTTACGGCGTGGCGGACGAAGGCGGCTATTGGCCGGCTTTCGCGACGAACGAAGAAGCGTTGGAAATGCTGCTGCGGGCGATTGAAAAAGCCGGGTTGATTCCTAAAGACCAAATCGTCATCGCACTCGACATCGCTGCCAGTGAATTTGGGCGCAATGGCCGCTACACATTCGGGCTGGAGAAAATAGAACTCGATTCCGACGGCTTGACCGAGATGCTTGGTCGCTGGCTGGAAAAATATCCGATTGCGTCAATCGAAGATCCGCTTGCGGAAGACGATGAAGCGGGGCTGAAAAAATTCACCGCTGCCTTCGGCGCGCATGTGCAAATTGTCGGCGACGACTATTTGGTGACCAACGCCCAACGCGTGAAACACGCCGCCGTGGTGGGCGCGTGTAATGCCGTCTTGATCAAGCCGAATCAAGCGGGCACCGTCAGCGAAACCGATGCGGCCTGGAAGGCCTCGCAGGATGCGGGTTTCGGCGCGATCGTGTCGGCGCGATCGGGCGAGACGGAAGATGTGACGATTTGCCATTTGGCTGTTGGTTGGGGCGTGCGGCAAATCAAAGTCGGTTCGTTTTCCCGATCGGAGCGCATGGCGAAATGGAACGAGTTGCTGCGGATTCAGTCGGCGAATCTGATCAAACCGCGTTTCGCAGCTCGGCAACCGTACGAAAATTATTTTCGACAATGACCACGCCAAGAGGCGCTAGGATACTGGCTTCTGGCGCTGCATACTTGGAACGCCGCAGCGCCGCTTACTCCCAGCCATGCTGTGCAATTATCCTAGAAACGGCAGTTGACCGCTCCTTCAGTTATTCAACATCATGGTTCCAATAAAATTCTTCATAACTTGTGTGCTCACCCATTTGGTGAGAATCCGCCCCGTCCAACTGCCGTTTCTAGGATTTTATTAATTAAGGAAAAACCACCATGAGCGCACTCTTCGAACAACTAAAAAACTTCGATACACCAACCATCGCCAATGCGCTTGAAATCGCCGCGGGTCGGCGTTCGACCGAGGGCTTTACGCGCCGCACCCTAATGGCCGCCAACGCAAAACTGAAACCGATCGTCGGCTACGCGCGAACGGCAATGATTCGCTCCGCAACACCGTTCGATCCGAAAACCCGGCGCGAGAAACTGCTGGCGTATTACGACTATATCGCGCAGCCAAAGCAGCCGAGCATTGCCGTAATACAGGACGTCGACAATGCGCCGGGGCTCGGGGCATTTTGGGGCGAAGTAAACACCAACATTCATTGGGGACTTGGCTGTGTCGGTGCATTAACCAACGGATCGATGCGCGATCTGGAGATGATGCAGCCGCAATTTCAGTGCCTCGCCGCATCGCTTTCACCTAGCCACGCCTGGGTTCATGTCGTCGAATTTGGCGCCAAGGTCGATGTTTGCGGGCTGTTCGTTTCCGACGGCGAAATCGTTCACGCCGATCATCACGGCGCGGTGGTGATCCCGGCGGATTTGCTGGAAAGAATTCCTGGGGCTATCGATTTGATGGCGCGAAAAGAGAAAGTTTTACTGGATGCGGCAAAATCGCCGGGTTTCAATATCGAAAAATTGCGCGCCGCGATGGCGCAATCAGACACCGTGAAGTAACGTTGATGATTCGACTGTGGCGCTATATCTGGCCGTTACCGTTGATCGCTTTTGGGATTATGTCAGCGCTTAAAACCACGCTATACGGCCGCGAATCACGCGGCACTTCGGGAACAAAAATCTTAGGAGATGGAAGCCCGTTTGCGGCGGTCACCGGTCGGCGGTGCTTCGCTGCGCGTGCGACGATCAGCGAGGCCGGCGCGCTTCAACAAATTCAGCCAATATTTTTCGCCTTCCGCAGACTTAAATTTTGTATAAACCGCCACTTCCTCGGGATACGCTCCCGCCGCGCCGAGGCGCTTTAAGTGCGCGGTTTTTGGGCGCGCGGCCGTGCCGGGTTGATTGTCGCTTGCCCATGCCCGGTTAATGGTGTGCCAAAGGGAAACGTAATAAGGATCATCATCCTCGGAATAGCCGAACTGCCATCCGATAAGAGAAGCCTCCGCTTGGGTTAGATCGTCAGTTTTAAATTTTAGGCTCATTTCGACTCTCCGATAACTTACTACTTTAGCAATTGAAAACGATTTTCGCGCAGCGCGCAACCCCACGCTGCGACTTTTCGTGGTTTACCGGCGGATTTCGTGACCAGTGTGTCATACAGGCGATTCGACAAAATCCGCGGATATTTCCCTAGTACCGCCATACTTCTGTGCTGATCGCCATGCCCTCGCGCCACTGCCGCTCGATGCACCGGTGATGAAAATTCGTTCAATCACCGCTTCAGACAACTACTTCCGTGCAGCCTTCAACGGCGCCGTATTTAGCGCGGCGCCCTTGCCAGCTCGAACTTGCTTCAATAACTCATCGGCGATTTTCAGCATGTTCTCATAGTTCCCCGCTTGTGTTGTCGAGATCATGTATTTGCCATCGATCACAATCGACGGTACGCCGCTGATGCCATACGATTGCGCGCGCTGATTGCTGCGCTGAATCTTACCGCCCATGGAGAAAGAATCGTACGCGCTACCGAATTTTTTGCGATCAATGCCTTGCTTTTCCATCCAATCCATCAGCACATCTTTTTGCTGCAGGATCACGTTATCGTCGTGGATCGCGCTGAAAATTTTCGGGTGAATTTTTTCGATATCCCCGATCGCCTCAAGTGCGTAATACGAGCGCGCAAGCGTCTCCCAGGAGGCGCGGCCGAACACCACTGGCATGCGGCGAAATTGTGTGTCGGCGGGAAGTCGTTTCACCCACGCGGCGATCATTGGCTCAAATTCATTGCAGTGCGAGCACATGTAGGAAAAGATTTCCACGACCTCCACTTTGTTGCCGGTATCGGTCGGTTGCGCCGGCTTGATTTCCAAATAATCCTTGCCGGCGGTGGGTGCGGCGAACGTTACAGCGGAAAAAATTAACAGCCCCAGGGCTGACACAAATGTTTGCAAACTGCGCATATTCAACTCCGTTAGTTAATGCCGGTGTTCGGCGTGCTTTTCACAATTTTGATGAGGCCTGTCTCCACGCCATTTTCTTTCAACGTGGACCTTACTTCCGTTGCCTCGTCTTGGCTTCTGTAGGGGCCGAGACGCACGCGATAAACCGTACCTTTGTCCGCGACCGTCGCGGTTTTCACGCGCGCTTCGAGACCCAATAACGCGATTCTGGCTTTTTGGTTGTCAGCGTCAACCTCGGTTTGGTACGCGCCTGCTTGCAAGTAAAAAAGCGTTTTATCGTCCGCTGTGGCAGTAGGCGATTCCCGCTTGGTTACCTCACCCGGCTGGTCCGGCTTCGGCGCCTTGTTGCCCTCGAGGATTTCGTAAAACGTATAGGGCTTTTTCTCAGCCGGTTTAGTGTCGTTCCGTGCCGTTGACGCCACTTCGCCACTGCGTGTTTCGGTCCCATGCGGTTTCGGCGCCGCGCCGCTCGGCCCGCTGGTAAATGGGCTGGGAATACGCGCGATATAGATCGCCACACCGGCGGCAATGGCAATGCCGATCACCAACCCGAGCATCAGGCCGATCAGCAACGGTTTCGTCGCGCCTGTGTTTATTTTGTTCGCCGTGTCCGGCCGATAGTCATAGGCCATGGTTACATTTTTTCCGGCGCCGAAACGCCCAATAGTCCTAATCCGTTGCGGATAACTTGGCGCGTGGCGAGTATCAGCGCTAATCTCGCGTGTTTAACAAGGTCATCCATTACCAAAAACTGTTCTGCATTGTAATAGCTATGGAGTTTTCCGGCGAGGTCCTTCAAATAGTAAGTGATTAGATGCGGAGCGCGTTCCTGTGCGGCAGTGGCGACGATGTCCGGGTAACTATATAAAGTTTGCAGTAGTTCCGTTTCATAAGCGCTGGTCAGCGCGGCAAGGGAAGCGCCCGCGAGTGATGCAACATTGCCGCCCCATTTCCCAAGCACACTGCAAATCCGCGCGTGAGCGTACTGAACGTAGTAAACCGGATTGTCTTCCGATTGCGAGCGCGCCAGATCGATGTCGAATATCAATTGCGAATCCGCTTTGCGCATCAGGAAAAAATAACGTACGGCGTCGCGCCCTACTTCGTCGATCAATTCGCGCACAGTGACGTAGCTACCCGCGCGCTTGGAAATTTTTACCTCTTCTTTGCCGCGCATCACCGTGACCATTTGGTGCAACACGTAATCCGGATAACCGAGCGGAATACCGATGCCGAGTGCTTGCAATCCTGCGCGCACGCGCGTCGTCGTGCTGTGATGGTCCGCTCCCTGCACGTTGATCGCATGGTAGAAACCACGCTCCCATTTGCTCACGTGGTAGGCGACATCCGGCACAAAATAGGTGTAGGCGCCATCGGATTTACGCATCACGCGATCTTTGTCATCGCTATAGTCTGTGGTTTTTAACCATAACGCGCCATCTTGATCGTAGGTCTTGCCCGTCGCTTGCAGCGCTGCGACGGTCTTCTCGACTTTACCGTCGGTGTACAGCGACGATTCGAGGTAATAGGTATCGAATTTAACGCCGAAGGCTTGCAGATCGAGATCTTGCTCTTTGCGCAACGCCTGCACGGCGAATGCGGTAATCGCATCGAGGTTCTCGCCGCCGCGATCATCCTTGTTTTGATCGGCATACCGCTGCGCGATTTCGACAATATACTCGCCGCGGTAGCCGTCCTCCGGCAATTCGATTTTGTCGCCCTTCTGTTGCTTGATGCGAACCTGAACGCTGAGGCCCAGATTGGCAATTTGGTTGCCGGCGTCGTTGTAGTAAAACTCCCGCCAAACTTCGTGGCCTTGGGTTTGCAGCAAAGTAGAGATCGCGTCACCCAGCGCCGCCTGGCGGCCATGGCCGACATGCAGCGGCCCGGTTGGATTTGCGGAAACGAACTCGACGTTAATTTTTTCCGGCTGCGCAGCGCTTTGACGCCCGAACCTTTCGCCCATACGCAAAATCGTTTTTACGACTTGCTGTTTCGCCGTGGCCGTCAAGAAAAAATTGATGAAGCCCGGCCCGGCGATTTCCGCTTTGTCCAAGTAGGCCGACGGCGGCAAATCGCCGATCAAATCCTTGGCGACGTCGCGCGGATTGCGCTTCAGCGTCTTGGCCAGTTGCATCGCAATGTTGCAGGCGTAATCGCCGTGTTGCGCTTGTTTCGGGCGCTCTAGCGTGATCGGTGTTGCCTGTTGCTCGGGGGCGATCACGCTGATGGATTGCTGAATCAGCTCGGTGAGCGCGCGTTTTAAGTCGAGATTCTCTTGCACGTTGTGGTCGATGGCAGTAATAAATACGAAAACCTTAAATTTTGTCATTCCCGCGAAGGCGGGAATCCGGTGTCGTAGGAAAAAGACACTGGGTCCCCGCCTTCGCGGGGACGACGAAATGGTGGCAATGGTTATGTAATAATTATACCCTGCGCCTCGCGTAAAATTGTTCCATAAAACTTCCAAAGCCCATCATGCGAAACGCGCCTGACGAATTCGAAAGCAATTCCTCTGACAATGAACACTTTTCCCAAGTGCTCGCGGTCAATCTCAAGCGCCGCCAGCTACTGAAAGGCGGATTCAGCCTTGCCGCGACCACTTTGCTGGCCGGAACAGCGGGCTGCGCGCGCACGTTGACCAAGCCGGAAGCCTCGCCAATGCTGGGTTTCCAGGCAATAGCCACATCGGCTGCGGATGAATTGCGGGTTGCGCCGGGATATACCGCGCAAATTTTATACGGCTGGGGCGACCCCGTTTCCGACGCACCCGCCATGCAGCCGGACGCCAGCGACAGCGCCGAATTGCAAATGCAGCAAGCGGGCATGCATCACGACGGCATGCATTTTTTTCCCTTTCCCGGCAAAGAAAATTACGGCCTGTTGGTGATGAATCACGAGTACAGCGACGACGGCTTGCTACACGTCGGCGGCATAGTGCCGTGGACCGCGGATAAGGTCGCGAAATCAAAAGCGGCGCATGGCGTGTCGGTGATCGAAGTGAAATTGGACAACCAAAATTGGCAAGTTGTGCGTCCGTCGAAATATGGCCGGCGCATCACGGCCGCTACGCCGATGCGAATTAGCGGTCCGGCGGCAGCCAGCGACTATTTGAAAACCGCTGCAGATCCAAGCGGGACGCGGGTCCTGGGCACTCTCAACAATTGCGCGAACGGCTTCACCGCTTGGGGAACCTATCTGACTTGCGAGGAGAATTGGAATTTTTATTTCGTCAACTCATCAGGCGAAATTGGCGCCAGCGAGAAGCGTTACGGCATTACGCAACAAGGGTTGCGCTATAACTGGCATGATCACGACGAACGCTTCGATACGGCAAAACATCCGAATGAAGTGAATCGTTTTGGTTGGGTGGTGGAAATCGACCCGTTCGATCCGACTTCGACACCGATCAAGCGCACCGCGCTCGGCCGCTGCAAACATGAAGGCGCGACGACGCGATTGGCGAGTGACGGCAGAGTCGCCGTATACATGGGCGACGACGAACGCTTCGAATACATTTACAAATTTGTCAGCCGTGATCGCTACGACGCAAAAAATCCAAAGGCCAATCGCGAACTACTCGACACCGGCACGTTGCACGTTGCCAAGTTTAATGCCGATGGCAGCGGCGACTGGCTGGAATTGGTTCACGGAAAAAATGGCCTCACCTCGGAGCAAGGCTTCGCCGATCAAGCCGATGTGTTGGTGCGCACCCGCATGGCGGCAGACGCAGTTGGCGCGACGAAAATGGATCGGCCCGAATGGGTTGCCATACATCCGCAAAGCAGCGAAGTATTTGTCACTTGCACCAACAACTCGAAGCGTACGGCGGAAAACCTCAACGCTGCTAACAACCGCATAGACAATGGCTTCGGCCACATTATCTCGTGGTTAGAAGATGGCAACGATGCGGCCGCCGGCCGTTTTCAGTGGCAGCTTTTCGTCGCCTGCGGCGATCCGAGTTTGCCCCAAACGGTCAAAAAAGGTAACATCAAAGGCGATTTGTTCGCCTGCCCGGACGGTTTGTGTTTCGACCCGCGGGGATTCCTCTGGATCGCCACCGACGCATTCTGCGATGTGTTGAACAAAGGCGATTTCGTTAGCTTCGGCAACAATCAGTTGTTAGCGGCCGACACCAAAACCGGCGAAATCAAGCGCTTCCTTACCGGCCCGATTAATTGCGAAATCACCGGCCCGGTATTTGCACCGGATGGGCGAAGCCTCTTCCTCAATGTCCAACACCCGGGCGAAAATCCCACCATGCGTTCCGATCCGGCTAATCCTAAAGCCTTTAGCAGTTGGCCCGATGGCGATCAAGGAAATAAGCCGCGCTCCGCGACGATCGTGATTCGCAAGAACGACGGCGGCGTGATCGGGAGTTAAGGATTTTTTGCCGTCATTGCGCGGAGCGCTTTTTGCGACGAAGCCATATCCGGCTTAGTGGACGTTGAACATTGAGATCGCTGCGTCGCGTTGCGCCTTTTCAGGCATCACTCGCGGCTTAAACCTCGATCGGATCGACATCGATCGACCAGCGCACTTTGCGCTCGGTCAGCGCGCTTAGGCGCGTAGACCAATCGCGCAGAAAATTCTGCAATTGCCCGCGGCTTTCCGATTGCACGACGATTTGATAGCGCGTCTTGCCGGCGATGCGCTGAATGTTCGCGGCGACCGGTTGATAAACGGTGACATTCGAATTTAATTTGTCAGCAATAAATTTCGCGCGCTTAGAAAAACCCGCGGCAACATCCGCCTGCACCGCCTCCATACGCAATAGCGCTTGATAGGTAAATGGTGGAAACACCGCCACGCGGCGTTCGTTGAGCAACGTTTCGGCGTAACCGGCGAAATCCTGTTTGACGGCGGCGCGAAATAACGGATGCTCGGGGAATTCGGTTTGGATCAGGACGTCGCCCGGATGCTCGGCGCGCCCGGCGCGCCCGGCGACTTGCAGCACCATCGCGAATGTGCGTTCGGCGGCACGATAGTCGGTGCTATATAGCCCGCTGTCGACGTTGATCATGCCAACCAAAGTGAGCTTGGGAAAATCGTGGCCTTTGGCGAGCATTTGCGTGCCGACCAAAATGTCTGCGCCACCGCCGGCGATCGTGGCTAAATGTTGTTGCCACGCGCCTTTATTGGTCACGCTATCTCGATCGAGGCGCAGAATTCGGGCGTCGGGAAAGTGTTGTCGCAACACCGTCTCAATACGTTGCGTGCCTTCGCCGATAGGGCGCAAATCGACGTTACCGCATTGCGGGCACTGTTCCGGCGCCGCTTCGGCATGGCCGCACAAATGACAGCGCAGCGGCCGCTTTTTCAGATGAAACACCAGGCGCGCGGAACAGCGTGGACAGCCCGCCATCCAGCCGCAACTGCGGCAATGAAGCACCGGCGCGTAACCGCGACGGTTGATGAAAATGAGGCTTTGCTCGCCGCGCGCCAAGCGCGTCGCAATGGCGTTTCTTAACGGCTCCGTCAGGCCGTCTTGGGCTTTGTTCACGCGGGTGTCGATCAGCCTAACCGCGGCCAGCGCAGCTTGCCGATGGGCGCGTTGAGTGAGCGATAGCATTTTGTAATGGCCGCGCTGGGCGTGCGCCCAACTTTCCAGCGACGGCGTGGCCGAGCCGAGCACGATGGGAAACTTCGCGGCGTTGGCGCGGTACACGGCGAGATCGCGCGCCGAATAGCGCAAGCCTTCTTGCTGCTTGAACGATGCGTCGTGTTCTTCGTCGACAACGATCAAGCCGAGCTTAGGCATCGGCGTAAAGACCGCGAGCCGGGTGCCGAGCACGATGCGCGCGTTGCCTTCCGCCGCGGCACGCCAAGCAGCGTAGCGCGCGCTGTCGCCGAGGGCGCTATGCAAACTGACTTGCGCAACGTTCGGAAAACGCGCGCGAAAACGCGCCTCGAGTTGCGGCGTGAGACTGATTTCCGGCACCAAAATCAACGCTTGTTCACCCCGCGCCAAGATTTGCTCGACCACTTGTAAATACACTTCGGTCTTGCCGCTGCCGGTAATGCCGTGCAACAAGAAACACTGAAATTCGCCCAGCATGGTCAAGATTTTTTGCACAGCGTCGCGCTGCAGAGTGTTCAAATTCAGGTTTGGGCTTGCAGAAGACGAAGCGCGCAAATCGTCACGATCAATGGCTTCGATCCAACCCAATTGCGCCCATTCACGTAACAGTCGCGGCGCGGCGCGGCTGGTGCTGAGCAGTGTGGCGCGCGCCACCGGCTCCGGTTGATTGAGTGCGCCAAGGAGTCTTTGCTGTGCGACGGCGCGCTTTGCGATGTTTTGTGGCGCTTGCTCAACGCCGATCGCGGTTAAGCGAAAATTCCGTGCTCCTGCGCGCGGGTTGGGCGGGTTGATCAGCCTATGGATCGGTGGCAATGCGCTGAATATGGTTTGCCCGATGGGGTGATGATAGTAATCGGAGGTGAAACGCAGCAGCGCCAAGTCACCGGCGCTTAAGCGTGGGCAAGAATGGTCGATCGCGATAATCGCCTTGATCTGGTGCGGCGCAAGTTCTGTAGTTAGCGTTTGCCCAACGATTATGCCGACACGCTTGGCTTTGCCAAACGGAACGCTTACCCGCTTGCCGATGTCCGCCAATTCTAGCGTTGGCGCGAAGTAGTCAAACACTGTCGCCAACGGTACGTCCAGGACGACTTGTGCGAAAGTCATCTTGCAACGTTAGAAATTTTCATGGATTTATCTATGGTCAGTTACGCACGCTACTTAAAGTAAAAAATTAAATAAAGGGTCAATCTGCGTTGAGTCGAGGGGGAAACTTTTAACACCCACAATTTCTGTGGATAACTGTGTACATAACCCTACCCAAGCACGCCAAGATCCCTTTAAAACCGTGACTTAGGCTAATCTGCCCAAAAATAAGGCAAATTAAAACAGTCTATTAATCAATAAGATAAGATATCGCTGAGGATTCGTCGCGAGAAAACATACTTTCTTGACACATTGGTGACAATTGTGCATAAGCACGCTTTCAGACCCCTTGGAGACACTAGTGATATGGTGCGCTCAGCTCATGCACCGCTGCGACCAGCGCGGCGACTCGATCCGGCGGGGTATGCTGTGAAATTCCGTGTCCCAGGTTGAATACGTGACCATTGCCTTTGCCAAATGCAGCCAACGCCGTGGCCGCCTCGTTGCGTATTTGTTGCGGTGCGGCAAAAAGGCTCATTGGGTCTAAGTTGCCTTGAAGCGCCACGCGATCGCCGACACGTTTGCGCGCGGCCGCGAGGTCTTGCGTCCAATCCAAACCGAGTCCATCACAGCCGGTGGCGGCCAAACTTTCCAGCCACAAACCGCCACCCTTGGTGAAAAGTATCAGCGGCACGTTTTGCGTCGTCACATCGCTTTTTAGTGCCGTTACGATTTGCTGCATATAGGGCAAGGAAAATTCGTGATACGCGCCGTGCGCCAAGCTGCCGCCCCAAGTATCAAAAATCATCAAGGCCTGCGCACCGGCGCTCACTTGTGCTTTGAGATAAGCGATGACGGATTGGGCGTTGATCTGAAGAATATGCGTCAACAAATCAGGCCGATCATAGAGCATAGTTTTCACCAAGCGAAAATCATCGGAAGCGCCGCCCTCGATCATATAACACGCAAGCGTGTACGGACTGCCGGAAAAACCAATCAGCGGCACGCGGCCGTCGAGCGCGCCAACGGTCATGCGAATAGCCGCCATCACGTACGCCAATTTTTCCTCGGGATTGGGTACGCGCAGCGACTTGATCGCCGCCTCATCGCGTAGCGGCCGCTCGAATTTCGGCCCTTCGCCTTCGGCGAAATAAAGGCCCAATCCCATGGCGTCGGGAATGGTCAAAATATCGGAAAAAATAATCGCCGCATCCAGTGGAAAACGCGCCAGCGGTTGCAACGTGACTTCCGTCGCGAGTTCCGGCGTTTTGCACAGGTCCAGAAAATTGCCGGCACGTTTGCGCGTCGCGTTGTACTCGGGCAGATAACGGCCCGCCTGACGCATAATCCAGATCGGCGTGTAGGGCGTCGGTTCGCATCTGAGCGCGCGCAGAAATATATCGTTTTTCAAAGGTTTCATCACGGAATTTTAACCTACCGGCGCCGAACCGCCGATAGCATGCAATGGTTTATTGGCCTTGCCACAAGGTAATAGCAGCGCGGCTCGGCGACACTGCCTTGCCAGAAGGTAATATCCACGCGCTTCTTCAAGCATGGCGCGCGACAACGAATTCCAGAGAAGTGCTGCGAAATTACTTAGGGATGCGGTCCCCACGGCGCCGCCGTAAGCAATTTCACTTCCTGCGTCATTACCAGCGGACGAAACTTTGCCGCGAATCCCTCGATGAAATCTTTGTACACATATAGCGCAGCCCAGTGTGCCCGGCGCAGCGCATCGTCATCGAACTTCCACAAGTGGACGAGCTGATTTATCGTCCCCGTGTCCGCTTGAAAATAGCCGACCAGATTTTTTGCGAAGCCGCCTTTTTCCAGAGCGGGAAATCCGTTTTCGGAATAAAGCTTCACCGCTTCGCCCATCTTGCCGACATAAAGTGTGTAGGTGCGTAATTCGTAGATAGCCATGATTTTCTCCATTGATTTGTTTTTCGCTTCAGCCTGCGGGCTGCTACCATCTATCATCCCATAACGCCCAGCAATCGTGTGCACCAACTACCGCCCGACCAGCCGAGAAATGATCGAAGAATATTTCGGCGCCGCGCCGCCGGATTTTGAATTCCGCGACGAAGTTTATCCGGGCCACCAAGCGCCGATCATTCGCCTCGCCGGCGAAAACGGCAATCCCAAGCCGCGCAAAGAATGCATCCCCGCCGTATTTGGCCTCATTCCCTATTGGTCAAAAGACGGCAAAAACTACCGCCACACCTACAACGCCCGCAGCGAAACCGTGTTCGAAAAACCATCCTTCAGAAACGCCTGGCGCAAACGCCAATTCTGCATTGTCGCGATGGCGGCATTTTACGAACCGAATTACGCGACCGGCAAACCGATCCGCTGGCGCATCGAACGTCATGATAAAAAACCCTTCGGCATCGCCGCGATTTACGACGTCTGGAAAAATCCTGAAGGTGAACGGATTACGTCGTTTAGCATGCTTACGGTGAAAGCCGATGGTCATGCCGTGAAGGGACAATTTCATCCGCCCGGCGATGAGAAGCGATCGATTGTTGTTGTCGAGCGGGATTCAATTGACGAATGGCTTGGCGCTACGACCGATGAGGCAGTTACTTATTTTTCGCCGATTCCCGAGGATTTGTTTACGTCGAATGCGGCGCCGAAAGTTAAACCGGGCAGCATAATTTCTGCTGGATGAGTTGCAATCGGGAAGACATGAACTGCCTCACATGCGCGCGTTTCATTGTAGCTTCAACTGGCCTGGAAGCCGCATGGATAGGGGCTGCGCAGGCCGTCAATTGTGTAATGAAGACGTCGCGCTTTATTAAAACTATCGCCGCAACCCACTCTGTTGCAAAACGTCCCGCAGCATCGCGATCCGATCAGTTCCCCAAAACACTTCATCGCGAAAAATAAAACTCGGCACGCCGAACACACCGCGCGCTTCCCCGGTTGTTTGAATTTCCGTGAACGTTTTCTTGCCGTCGTCAGCGATAAAATCATCGAATCCCTTAAGCGGCGCGCCCGCATTTTCCAGCGCACGTTTCACTACTGACACGTCTTCGATATCAAATTCGCGATTCCAAAAGGGTGGCAAGACGTCGTCATGAAATTTGCGAAACACATTGTGGCGTTGCGCCCACAGCATGGCGATGCTGACAATCGTTGGATCGTAAATTTTCACGGTGCCGCGAATGATCAGGCCTTTACGTTTCGCCAGGCGGCGGCAATCCATGTAGAGGTATTTGACTTTCAACCACTCGCGCGGCGGGCGTTGTTCAACGCTGCCGCCGTAGGAGCCGGTGAGGTCCGTGTAAAACGGAAACCACTCAAGTTTGATATTGAAATCCTGCTCGAGCTGGTAGGCTTCGTCCTTCGCGAGATAAGAATAGGGGCTGCGATAATCGATGTAGAGCGCGACTGTCGCGGCCATGTCACTGGGCTGGCGCGGCCGCAGGCGCAGGTGCGTCTTTGCATTCGGGCGGGATTTCCGATTCTACGATGCGGCGGCTGGTGGAATATCGTACACCGCGAATCATAATGTCTTTGCCGGTGGTTTCATTGCGCGCTTTCCTTATGTATTTGA
>JANNFT010000475.1:0-8138 GCA_031380185.1 Pseudomonadota bacterium | reverse complement strand
ATGCCGAGGCTGAAGCTACGGCCGCGCCAGCCGCTCGTTGCGACGCCCCGCACCTTGTCTTCCGCTTGAATCGTGAACTGACCTTTCATCGTCGCGTCTTCGATGCCGGCGATGCCAATTTCAAACTGTTCGCCCGGCGCGAGATGCAATGCGATGTCGCCGCCGTTGTTCACGTAGGCGCGAGCGAGTTTTCGCTGCCCGGCTAGCGCTTGTAAGATTTCATCGGCAACAGCCCCCGCTACGGCCGCCATCGGCGTGATGAACCATTCTCGATACGGCCACACGGCGCTCGCCATGCGCTTTGCAACGGGATCGGCAAACACCGGAAAATCATCTCGCACTCGCCGACGCAACCGCGGAAGTTCCGTAACAAGGTCTGCAAGCAGGCTGGAGAAGCGCATGGAGGCTTGCTCGTAGGCCGTTTTTAGTTCACGGTCAGCGTCGGCAAACGCCTCGATAATGAGATCGATCGGGCCGTGTTGCAAATGCAAGCGGCCGTCAGCGAGCAGAGCGGAGATCGGCTGGTTCATCATTGCTGTGCGGCCAACGGCCACGGATTTGTCGCGCGTGACGGTTGCGTTTCATGCCGGGCGCTTTGTAGCACATCGGCAAGACTCAAGACGCGATCCATATGTCCGCCCAGAGCGGCGTAATGTTCTTGTGTCATCGTGAATTCAATCGGCGCCACCAACGCTGGCGTTGGCACATAGCCGAATGAATTCTCCGGCATGCGCGTCACGTCGACCATCAGCGTGATGCCGCCACCGGGCCAGACGTAAACCGGTGCGCCGCCGCAGGTCACGCGCGTCAGCAAATCTTTCACCGAGCGCGTGAGACGAACCGGATTTTCCGTCACGCCGGCGCGCAAGCTGCCGCCTGCGCCGCCCATGAACAGCACGGTGCAAAGCGCCGGCTCGCAATTTTCCGCGATGCGTTCGACTACCGCTTCAATTGCCGCGGGCATCGCCGCCTTTTGTGGCTTGAGTTGCGCGTCAAGCTCGAACCATTGCGCATGTTCGCCAGTGGTGGAAACCATCAACAATTTCAATCCGGGCCAGGCCAATTTCGCATCGATTTTTTCGATGATGGAAAGTGGATCGGTCAGATTCGTCCCGCCCCAACCTAAGCCAGGTTCGGCCACTTGAAAATAGCGCCCCGGCGTCGAGCGTTTGCCTTTGACTTTGATGCCTGCCGGCTTCATGTCGAGGAAGCGGCCAGCCTGGTGTTCGGTCAACACGCCGGTTATGTGATCATCGACGACGATGACCTCGTCCGCTACGCCAAACCATTGCTTAGCGAAAATTCCAATCGTCGCGCTGCCACAGCCGACGCGCATGCGAATCTCCGGCACACCGTTCACGATTGGGGCTTTGCCCGCTTGCAGCACCACGGTCGCGCCGCCATCAACATTCATCTCGACCGCATGCTTGTTGCAAAGTTTCAGTAACGCGTCACAGGTCACGCGGCCTTCCTTCTTTCCGCCGCCGGTAAAATGGCGCACGCCGCCGAGCGCTAACATTTGCGAACCGTATTCCGCTGTTGTGACGTGACCAATCTGTTCGCCGTCCACGCGCACCGCTGCTTGCTCCGCGCCGAGAAAGCGATCCGTGTCGATCTTCACTTTCACGCCGCAATAACTGAAAATCCCTTCGGTTACGACTGTCACCATATCCACGCCTTGATGTTTGCTCGAAACAATAAATGGCGCAGGCTTGTAGTCGGGATAGGTCGTCGTGGCGCCGATGCCGGTCACGAAGACCGGCGCGTCGTTCAGGACTTCGCCATTCCAGGCGCCGTCGCTATCGAGAAATTTCACGACTTTGGCGTCCGGCTTTTGCGTAATCACCAGCGCATCGGTACGCGTCAACACGCCGTCGATATTGGTATAGCGATCGCACGCGCCAAAGCTGTTCGGCTTCACCAAACACAATACCGGGCAAGCATCGCAGCGAATGCCATCCTTCGATTTCGCTTTAGGCAAATCGACGGTTTCGCCGTCGTAGGTGTCTTCTCTCATGTTGCGATTATGTTTGTTCGGTGCGTAAACGCACCCTACATTTTATCTCGAGTACGCCGCCGTCTCCCACCGTCACAGGAGACGGACTGTCCCCCTGGCGCCGTGTGCGGAGTTAGGGCTAACGTGGATAAATACATCAGGAAATCATAGCTACGATACGCGCGCGCAATCGGTGCGGCGTTACTGGCACAAAATTCATCTGTACACCGGTCGCGTGACGAATGGCGCCGAGTATGGCCGGCGGCGTCGGGATCAGCGCGGGTTCGCCGACACCTTTCGCGCCATAGGGTCCGAGCGGTTCCGGGTCTTCGATCAAAATCACCTCGATCGGCGGCACATCGCCGATGGTGGGAATCAAATAGTCGTGCAAGTTGTCGGTCTGGCCCGGGATATATTCTTCCATCAAGGTCATGCCCAAGCCCTGCGCGATGCCACCGTGAATCTGGCCTTCGACTTGTTGCGGGTTGATGGCTTTGCCGACATCGTGGGCCGCGACCATTTGCAGCACCTTGGTCGTGCCGAGCTCTAAATCCACTTCGACCAACGCGATTTGCGCGGCGAAACCGTAGGTCGCGTAGGGAATGCCTTGGCCGTCTTTGTCGAGCGGCTTGGTCGGCGGATCGAATGTGCCTTCGCCGAGTAACACGTCACCATTTGCGCCGGCAGTCAGCGTAGCGAGATCGATTGTTTTTGTCGCGCCGGCATCAAAAATTTTCAGTGCCGTTCCTTGCAAAACTATTCGCGCGCTGCAATTCGCGTTCGCCAACCGCAAAATTTGCTCGCGTAAATGTTGTCCCGCAAGCAGCGCCGCCTTGCCCGAAACAAACGCCTGGCGCGATGCCGAGGATTTGCCGGCATCGGCGGTGCGATCCGTATCGCCCATCACGTAATCGAATTGCGCCATGGCAATGCCCAACGCATCGGCGCACACTTGCATTAGCGTCGTGTTGCTTCCCTGGCCGATGTCCGCAGCGCCGTTGTAGAGCGTGAGTTTGCCGATGTTGCTAATTCCGACGCGGATCGTGGAAGGATTCGACATCGCGGTGTTGCCGATGCCGTACCACATGCAGCCGATGCCGACGCCGCGTTTTGTTTTCGTGGACACCGCGTTAAATGCGACGGCCGCGGCGTTAAATTCATCCCAACTCGGTTTGATCGCGTCGAGGCATGCGGGCAACCCGCAACTGGCCTTGAGCAATTGTCCACAGAGGGTCGTGTCGCCGGCTTTAATCGCGTTGCGGCGGCGAATCTCCCAGCGATCGAGATTCAATTTATCGGCGAGGTCGTCCATCATCGCTTCGTGGGCAATCGCCGCTTGCGGCACGCCGAAACCGCGAAACGCGCCGGCCGGAGGATTGTGGGTGAAAATCGCTTTGCCGGTAGTGCGCGCGTTCGGCACGAAGTAAGGCCCCGTCGCATGCACCGGCACGCGGTTCGCGACCGTCGGACCCCAACTGGCATAAGCGCCGGTGTTGAACACAGCATCGGATTCGGCGAATTGCAATTTGCCTTGCGCATCCGCGCCGAAGCGCACTTTGATATTTGCCGGATGGCGTTTCGTCGTCGAGGCCATACTCTCCGGACGTTGATAGACGCAGGCGACGGGCCGATCGAGCAACCACGCAGCGAGGCCAATCAACGGCTGCACCGACATATCGAGCTTGCCGCCAAAACCGCCGCCGCACGCAGTCGGCAAAATGTGAATCTGCTCGGGTTTCAATTTCATCACCACGGCCATCTCGTCGCGATCCATGTACGGCGTTTGTGTGCTGACATGAATTTCCAAACGATCGCCGACACGCCGCGCCCAGCCGGCTTCCGGTTCGATGTACGCGTGCTCAACGAAGCTGGTGTTGAACTCACCTTGCGCGATTGCGGTACATTGCTTCATCGCTACCGCAACATCGCCGCGACGTACACCACCTTCGATCAGCAGGTTGCCGGGTTTGTCACTTTGCACCAACGCCGCGTTCTCGGCAATCGCGTCGGCTACGGTCAGCACCGCTTGTTGCAGTTGATAATAAATCGGAATCTCATCATCGCCAATGGCTTCAATCGCCACCCGCTCGCCGACCAACGCAATGACCGCCTCACCGGGGAAACGCACTTCGCAAACAGCAAACACGGGTTGATCTTTAATCGCCGGATAAATGCCGAAGCCGTTGCTCGGGACATCCTTCGCAGTCAACACGCGGGCGAGTCCGGGGTGTTTTTCGTACAGCGGCGCGAAATCGCCGAGCGTAAAATTTGCGCGCGCGTGCTTCGATCGCACGACTCGAAGCCACAGCGCATCGAGCGGAATATTATCCGCGCCAAATTGCTCGCGACCGATCAGTTTTTCGATGCCGTCCACCTTGGGAACCCTTGCCCCTACTGCCTCTAGCCCTAGGTCACCCTGTCCGGCCAATGGCGGCTTGGGAACGGCGCTCGTACAGGGTAGCTTGAGGCGGTGCGCCGTGTCGAGAATCGCCTCGACGATTTTTCGATAGCCGGTGCAGCGGCACAGCACGCCGCCCAGTGCATCCAATACATCGCCTTCCGTTGGCTTGGGATTCTTGGTTAGCAAGTCTGTCGCTGCCATTAACATGCCCGGCGTGCAGATGCCGCATTGCGCGCCGCCGTGCCGGTGAAACGCTTGCTGAAGGCGCGACATCATACCGTTTTCAGCTAAGCCTTCGACCGTCGTCACCGCGCATCCCGCAACTTGCGCGACGGCCGTGAGGCACGCGCAAACTTGTTCGCCGTCGATCAGAACGGTACACGCGCCGCAGTCGCCGGCGTTGCAACCGATTTTCGTACCAGTCAGGCCCAACTGGTCGCGCAACACGTCGGCGAGTCGCGCGGCGGGCTCGGCGATCACGTTTCGCTCGTCACCGTTTAAACGGAATGAAATCGAGTGCTCGACCGCGTTGGCGATTTCAGGCTGGTAGGGCTTATTCATCGGCCAATTCCGTCAGCGCGCGCTTAACCAAGGTGAACGCCGCGTCCATGCGGTAGTCCGCCGAGGAACGAACATCTGCGACCGGCGCGAGGCGCACTAGATGGCTGGCTTCGAGCAATTCTGCAATCGATGACGTAAACGGCCGGCCAACCAATTTCGCTTCAAGTTCAGGCAAGCGCTGCGCCACAGGCGAGCAAGCGCCGACGCAAATGGCTGCCTTTGTTATCACCCCCGTCGCATCAGCTTCGGCGCAGGCGGCGACCATCACGATTGAAATCAGCAAATACTTACGCGAGCCCAGCTTTAAAAACGTCGATCGCGTTTTCTGTTCCCATTTCGGCACGACGATCGCCGTGACCAATTCGTTCGGCTGGCGCAGTGTTTTGCGGTTGCCGAGAATAAACTCAGTGATTGGAATCTTGCGCGTCGTCTGCGCGGAACGAAGCTCGACTTGCGCATCGAGCGCCATCAACGCCGGCACGCCATCGGCAGCAGGGGAAGCATTGCAAATATTCCCGGCGATGGTGCCGACATTCTGAATTTGCTGGCCGCCCACTTCGCGCGCGGCGAGCTTGAGCGCGCGAAAATAATTCGGCAACGGCGCTCGGATGAGATCGGTCCAAGTGGTCGTTGCGCCGATGTGCCAACCGTCCGCGGTTTCGGAAATTCCACGCAACGCCGGAATGCGCGTAACGTCGACGATATTTTCCATCACCGGCCTACCGACGCGCGCGGGATAAAAATCCGTGCCGCCGGCGAGGACCGTAAGTGGCGTAGCCGCAAGCGCGGCGAGAGTTTCCTGCAAATCGAGCGGCCTGAGATAGGTGCCCATATCCATTGTTGCTCAGCAAATAATCGGCTCTATGATATGCCTTTTGCGATCACGCTGAAAAGCGTAGGAATGCGTTAGGTGGCGCCCATCTTATTGCTGCCTTCGAAAAATTGGCTTGCGCACTCAAAGTTGAATTCCCCGAAAAACGCGGCTTGAAGGCGCTCTCCAACGAGGAGGCACTCAACGTAGCACTCGCTTCTCCTGTTGTCATTCCCGCGAAGGCGGGAATCCATTTGGCTTACGCAAAAACGACGTCAATTGAATTGCAGGCGCCCTATGGATTCCCGCCTTCGCGGGAATGACATGACGGTGATAACTGTTAATAGCTAGCACACCTCACTCAAACCCAATCGCATCCATTTGAATTCTTGTCATACCGGTAGTAATATGTGACTACCCAAGTGTACGAAAGGCAGGTGCATGGCCCCGATTGCAACCAGCTTAAAGCTACCCGGCGAATTGAAAGAACGTCTTGACCACCTTGCCAGAGAAAGTGGTGCGAGCCCACATGCGTACATGCTCTCCGCTTTGCAGGCACACGCAGAGCGAGCGGTTCTCGCGCAACAGATTTTGCAAGATGCCATCGCCGCTGACGACGCAATGCAGCAGTCCGGCAAAGCTTATCTTGCCGCAGACGTACATGCGTACTTAACGGAGCGCGCCAAGGGAAACAAAACCAAGCGGCCTCGGGCGAAGTCTTGGCGCAAATAGTCTATTCCGATGAAGCGTTCGCTGATTTCGAGCGCATCATCGAATTCTTGCTCGAGGCATCACCCGCAGCGGCGAATGAAATCGTCGCGAGTATCCAGGCGGCCATTTTGATTCTGGCAGAGCATCCGCTAATCGGACGTAAACGCGATACGTTCCGCCGAGAGTTAATCATTTCCCAAGGTCGCTCCGGCTACGTCGCCATGTATCGCTATGACCCAGCCTACGATGTCATTCGCATTTTGCGTATCCGGCATCAACACGAAGCCGGGTTTGTCGATTAGCAATGAGCGATGAAACGAATTGGATCTGGGTTTATGCGAAACCCAATTCCGCGGCGCGCGACTTTTGTAAGTTATTTGCGGGACGCCACGCTCGCAACCCGAACAGAAGGATAATGACGTTATCCAACGCTTCGGCCATCGAATGCATAACAAAGAGTTTCTTAAGCGCAGCCTAAACGCCGTCTGGCATCCCTGCACACAAATGAAGGCGCACGAGCAGTTGCCGTTGATTCCAATTCAACACGGCGAGGGGATTTGGCTGTACGATTTCGATGGACGGCGTTACTTGGACGGCGTGAGTTCGTGGTGGGTGAATTTGTTCGGCCACGCCAATCCGCGCATCAACGCGGCGCTGAAGGATCAACTCGACAAACTGGAACACGTGATCCTGGCGGGCTTTACCCATGAGGCGGTGATCGAGCTTTCGGAGCGGTTGAGCGCTAAGACCCATCATCAACTCGGTCATTGTTTTTACGCATCCGATGGCGCATCGGCAATCGAGATTGCGCTGAAGATGAGTTTTCATTATTGGCGCAATGTCGGCAAGCGGGAGAAACGGCAATTTGTGAGCTTGGCGAATAGTTATCACGGCGAAACTTTGGGCGCGCTGTCGGTCACGGATGTCGCTTTGTTCAAGGATGCGTATGGGCCGTTGTTGCGCGCAAGCACCACTGTGCCTTCGCCCGATGCGCGACTTGCCGACGCCGGCGAATCTGCTGCTCAGTACGCGAAGCGCTGCGCGGCAGCGCTGGAAAAATATCTCGAACGCGATCACGCTACAATCGCGGCTTTTATCATCGAGCCACTGATCCAATGCGCGACCGGCATGGCGATGTACGACGCCGAATATCTTTGTCTAGCTCGGGCGATTTGTGATCGTTACGAGGTGCATCTGATTGCGGACGAAATCGCCGTCGGCTTCGGGCGCACCGGAACGTTTTTCGCTTGTGAACAGGGGCCGATCACGCCAGACTTTTTGTGTTTGTCGAAGGGTTTGAGTGGCGGCTACCTGCCGCTGTCCGTGGTGATGACGCGAGACGCTATTTTTCAAGCGTTCTATGACGATGACGTGACGCGCGGATTTTTGCATTCTCATTCCTACACGGGCAATGCGCTCGCGTGTCGCGCCGCGCTCGCGACATTGAATATTTTCGAGCAAGACCACGTGATCGAGAAAAATCTCCTGCGCTCGGAAACGCTGAGCAAACTAGCCACGCCGATTGCCGCGCATCCCAAGGTTAAACACTTTCGCAATCGCGGTATGATCTGGGCGTTTGATGTGCAGACCACCGATCCGCAATTCGCGCGCAAATTTTTTGTTGCCGGCTTGGCGCGGGAGTTATTGCTGCGACCCAT
>JANNFT010000291.1:0-5744 GCA_031380185.1 Pseudomonadota bacterium | reverse complement strand
AATTTCACAGTCCGGATACGGCTTGAACGTCGTCACTTAGATCGAAACTAAGGTGATCGATGTTGTTCATGTCGGTTACTCGATGCGGCGGTTCGGCGCAAAAAACCGTCACAGAGGTGTTTCCAATTCGCTGCGGAGCGTCGATACATACGGCCAACGCCAAGTGTTGCTGTAGTAACGTACGAATGAAAAATCCGTGGGTCACGACCACTAGGTCGCCTTCAGTGGCCGCGTGGGATTGACACATCAACGCCAACCCTTGCGCAACTCGGGAGCGGAATTCGGCCATCGATTCTCCAGCCGGCGGCGCCTGATCCATTGTGATCGGATCAAATCCGAGCCCGTCGTAAGCGCATCCGCGCAGGTCGCCATAATTACGTTCCTGCAGCAATGCACTGTAACCAATCGCGAGCCCAATTCCCGACGCAATCGTCTCGGCAGTCTGCATCGCGCGAGTCAGATCGCTACTGATGATTCTGCCGGCTTTCGCGTTAGCGAGCCGCATGGCGACGGCTTCAGCCTGCCGGCGACCGCGGTCACTTAGCGGCGTATCGGCTGGCTGTAGCACACGAGCAGCGTTCAGCGCTGTCTCGCCATGACGAATGAGAATGATAGACATAAAGGCGCCATTGTTCAAGCAAACAGCATTGCCGGCAACTTAAACCTAGAATACTTAAATCTAGAATACTTTGACCTGTCTCGCACGTCGGCGCGGTGACGACGCCCGGCGCCGGTAAAATCACACGGGAGTGTTATGATTCTTTAAACCCAGAAACGGCAGTTGTACTGGGCGGATTGCGCGGCTCTAGGATCACTCAGTCGCAACTAAACATGAAAGAATGCGCGGGGAATCATGCCTAACGACCATCTAGAAAACATGCGCAACGTCGGAGCGGCAGTCGCCGAAACACGCCGTCAGGAACAATTTCCACCCCTACCCGAAAACTCCAGCCTCGCCGACATTCTCTTGCTGCGACTACACGTTCCTTGGTTCGGCATGCCCATCTCGGCGGCGCGCCATGGCGTGCAATGCGCCACGTTGGCGATGAAGGCTGGTTGTGATGAAGAAACAATACTGGCGTGCCTGCTACACGACGTCGGCCTGGCAGTGAACCGTCCAGATCACGGCTGGTGGGGCGCCCAACTAATCGAACCCTACGTTTCCGAACGCGTGTCCTGGGCGATTCGCCATCACCAGGCGCTGCGCTACTATCCCGATGCCAGCGTTGGCTATGAATATCCGGAAATGTATGTGCGCATGTTCGGCGAAAATTACCAACCACCTGCTTATATAGAAGCCGCGCACCGCGCAGCGCTCGCGCATCGTTGGTATTTAACTGCACGTCATATAACGATGTACGACGATTACAGCTTCGATCGAACGGCGCCGATTAACCTCGAGCCCTTCACGGACATTATTGGCCGCCACTTCAAACAACCGCGCGAAGGCTTAGGTAACGACGCCGGCACGACAGCGCATATGTGGCGAACCATAATCGATCCTAATAAACTGCTTTAGGCGCGTTTGGTTTTGACCTGCGCAATGTTTTTGCGCCGAGCACGGCAATCCAGTTGACGATCGCGAATCCTATTGTGAAGCTGCGAACGCAGTTAAAATCAAGTTTGTCTCAATTATCCTAGAAACGGCAGTTGGACGGGGTGGAGTGTGCGGTTATGGGGGTGCAGGGCAAGACGCGGCGAGGCGGAATGGTCATTCCATTGCAACGAGCCGCAAAGACACCCTGCGCCGCCAGAACCGCGCAATCCGCCCCGTAGCGGATTCTCACCAAATGGGTGAGCACACAAGTTATGAAGAATTTTATTGGAACCATGATGTTGAATAACCGAAGGAGCGGTCAACTGCCGTTTCTAGAATTACTGTAGCATCGGACCAAACGACTTCGGCAGCGGTTGTTGCGTGCATTGCTTATCTTTCATAAGCCCAAATACATCGACACGATTTGCGTTGGTCGCGACGTAAACCTTTCCGTTTGCAACGGTCGGTGGCACGAAATCGGAACCCAAATCAAGTCGGTCTTCGACGCAAATATCGCTGTCCCATATCTTGGTCAAAACATCCGGCGTGCTGGCTTCCGGCAGCGCCTTGAACGCCATGAGCTTGCCGGGACCATTAATCATCCGTGTGGTTGACGCCCACACGATGGCCGTTGCAGAGTCGCTGCTATTGGCTGACACGGCTAAGATTCCGCCCGGATGGTGATCAATAAATTCGTCGCTCTGCGCGATGCTCGGACAATTGTGCGACGTCGTCGGCGCAGGATCTTGCTTATTGCAATTTTCAAACCGGTCGGAGATTCGATAGCTTCGCAAATGATCGTTCACGCGCCAAACATACGCGCGCGGGCCGCCTTGGTCGACAGGCCGATTCCAGAGAGCCGGGCCAGCAAAGATATGACGATAGTACTGGTTGGGGCGAGGTGGCGCCGGAGACACCTGAAAACTTTGTATGGCGCCCGGCTCGATACAGGTTTCTCTGAGTGTAGGATCGCATGGTTTCTCAGGCGCAGCGGCATCGAGAACATACATCACACCTTGTTTGCCGCCCCCAATGAGACGGTTGGTGTTTGGAATTAACAGGGGTCCAGAACCACCTAGATCAAGATCATTGATCTCCAAACCTTCCGCGCCGGCAATGTTCCAATTTGCCGGGCGAAACCATCCGGTGAGTTTTAATCCCTGGCTTGGATCGAGCTGAATTAGAGACTCGTTGACGTCGAATACTTGATGGTTTTCGGTTTCATTCGCCTGACACACGTCGGGCCCGCGGCAGACATTGGAAAAACGACTTTCTTTACAGAGACAACCAGCCGAACCAGAACAGGTCGAGCAGGCATTGGCGCTCGGCGGCACGAGGCAGCCGGCTTTGATGACGTGCTGCTTGTTGCCGGTAAAGAAATAAACTTTTCCGCTTGAATCGACGACCGGGCCGCGCCCTGATTGCCATATTCCCCCACCGGGGCCGAGCAAAATGCAATTGCCGTCCAAGTAATCAACCTTCGACGCAGCGACATCACGGCTGGCGCAGGTGGTGCAAAATGCCGCAGGCGGCGCCGCAAGATTATTCAGATCGAAGGCAAATACCCAGCCTTCAAAAAAGTCGCCGCCAAAGGCGACGATCAGTTTATCGCGCGCGATCGCCAACGCAGCGCGCTGCACCGCAATGCGCGTGGCCGTCGGTTCGAAAGCAATTTTATTGCCGCCGCTCGCGACGTATCCCCGGATTACGATTGGCTTCTCTGCTTCGCTGCCATCGGCGACCTTAAGAGCATGAAGTAGAAATTTTTGGCGACCGTCCTGCATCAATCCGGCAACGACAAAAATCATGGCGCGGCCACGATCGATCACGGGGGTGCTGAGAATGCCATTGGCAGGCAGCGTATTTCCGCTAGGTAAGGTATCGAGCTTGCTATGCCACAGCGGAGATCTATCATCACCGCCGGCATCGAACGCATAGACAGAATTGTTGACCGTGGCGACCAACACCAGGTCGCGCCGAATTCCGTCGGTCAGATCGAAATCACGCACGATCAGCGGCTGGGCAAATACCGGCCCGTCTACGTCATAGTGGAACAAGCGACCGAATGACTGCAGTGAAACATTGGATGTGTTTAACGCCGTTTCGCGAAGATTCGCGCCGGTTCGAAAATTATCATAGTTATTCGTCAGCACGTCCGAGGCACAACTGCCGGCATTGGATAAGAGCGCGGCTGCGAATAGAACGAAGAACGGGAATGGCGATGAAAAGATAAAAACTCCGAGTAAGTAATTTTTTGCAAAAGCACCAGTGCGTTGAACCTAGAAACGGCAGTTGACCACTACTTCGCTTATTCAACATCATGGTTCCAATAAAATTCTGCATCACTTGTGCGCTCACCCATTTAGTGAGAATGCGCTACGGGGCGGATTACACCGTTATGGCGGCGCAGGGCGGCGTTGCAACTCGTTGGAATGGAACAACCATTCCGCCTCGCCGCGCCTTGCCCTGCACCCCCATAACCGCACACTCCACCCCGTCCAACTGCCGTTCCTAGGTTGAATCGTATCACAGGTAATTTCCAACAAAAAAGTAACAAACTTTCGGAAAATTTCCCGCAGCCACGCGCCGAAACGCCAATGACAAAACCAATACTTCGCTGCACTTTATTTCACTTTTCGAGAAAAAACATAGAGTTTGGGGAACTTTATTAACCTAGACCTATTGACAACTTTTTCGCGTTCTTTATAGTGAGCGGGTAGCGTTTTTGCTTGGCAGTTTCGCTATTCATTAAAAAAGTAAGTCGTTAGGTAGCACCTGAAGTTATCCTAGTAAGTCATTGATCATCGCTAAGAACTAATGAATCACAACAGGAGGTAGTTAAATGCGTAAATCGCTGAAGTACCTAAAGGTTGCGGCTATTGCTGCAGCAGTTGTAGGTGGACAAGCATTTGCTCAAGGTCTCGATGAGGCCGGCGCATATTTGTACACCAATTATGTTACAGACGACATGTTGTTGAACGCCGATAAAGACGCCAACAACTGGTTGCACTACGGCCGTGACTATAGCGCGACCCGCTACAGCCCATTGGCTCAAATCAACGTTCATAATATCAATCGCCTGGTTCCGAAATGGAATCTGTCGTTTGGCGTATTGGACGGCCAAGACAGCCAAGCTATTGCTGTTAATGGCACCCTGTACGTTACCTCGTCCTACAACAAAGTTTGGTCGGTCGATGGTTCGACGGGTAAAGTTAATTGGAAACACGAGCGCGAGTTGCCGGGCGATGTATTCCCGAAACTGTGCTGTGACGTGGTTAACCGCGGCGTAGCGCCGTATCACAACAAAGTTTACCTCGCAACCTTGGATGCACACGTTGTTGCACTTGACAACCAAACCGGCAAAGTGGTTTGGGACAAGAAAGTCGGCGACTACACCTATGCTGAAACCTTTACGATCATGCCGATGGCGCTTCGCGGCAAGATCATCATCGGTACAGCCGGTGCGGAATACGGCGTACGTGGCTGGATCGCAGCCTTGGATGCAGAAAAAGGTGACCCCGTTTGGAAAACCTTCACGATCCCTGGTCCCGGCGAACCCGGCAATGACACCTGGGCAGGCGATTCCTGGAAATACGGCGGTGGCTCGGCTTGGATTACCGGTTCGTATGATCCGGAAACCAATCTGTTGTACTGGCCGGTTGGCAACCCTGGCCCGGACTTCGACCGTCACGTGCGCGCTGGAGATAACCTCTTCTCCAACTCAACGCTCGTGCTGGATCCTGATTCCGGCAAGATCAAGAGCTACTTCAATTACACCCCGAATGATCCGTACGATTATGACGGCGTGAACGAAGTCATCTTGGCCGACGTGAACGGCAAGAAAATGTGGTTCCATGGCTCACGCAATGGTCACATCTACGGCATCGACGCCCGTGCAACTTCAAACAGCAAAGCTGGCCAAGAGCACAAGTGCATTTGGGCAACGGCGCTGGGACGTGTGAACTTCACCAAGCCTATCACCACGGCCAACAACTGCAAGCCGATCTACAACTGGCCGGAAAAAGATGTAGTGTATGACAAGGTCACCATGGATATCGCCCCGACACTGGACGGCGGTAAAGAATGGCATCCGATGTCCTACAGCAAGCGCACCAACATGATCTACGTGCCTGGCTACGACTTCGCAATGGACCTGCAAGCCAAGAAAATGGAATGGAAACGTGGCGAGTGGTACCTCGGCGCCAAA
>JANNFT010000288.1:0-8000 GCA_031380185.1 Pseudomonadota bacterium | reverse complement strand
ATCGCTTCGATCCTCGTGTGATCTTTCGCCAGGCGCGAGCCGTCGGCGAGGCCGGTGGTTCCGTCATCGCCGGTTCGCGTGTATATTCGGGTCAATCTATTTGCCATCGCTGTGTTTTTTCCAAAAAATAACCGCGCCAGGCGCTGCATGGCGCTTGGCTCCTGGCGCGGCATGCTTGAAGAGCCGCGCTGCGATTGCCTCTCGGCGATGCATATTCACGCTACTGTACGATAAAATAAGATCATTATGCGTAACTCTATCAGACTCTTATTGCTCGCCGGCTATCTGTTGCTCGCGAGCGCTCCGGTTTTTTCCCGCAGCGAAACGCCGCGCGTTTTGCCGACAACGGTTGCGGTCGCCGCGGCGCATCCGCTCGCCGCGCAGGCCGGATACGAAATATTGGCGCAAGGCGGCAATGCTTTCGATGCGGCTGTCGCCGTGAGCGCGGCACTCGCGGTAGTGGAACCCTACGCTTCGGGCATCGGCGGTGGTGGATTTTGGTTGCTACATCGTGCAAGAGATCGTTTCGAGACCATGATTGATGCCCGCGAAACGGCGCCCGGCAAAATTACCGCCGCGATGTTTATCGGCGCCGATGGCCAACCGATTCCGCGCGGCACTCTCGAAGGCGGCCTAGCGGCGGCGATCCCCGGGCTGCCCGCTGGCTTGGCGCACGTGGCGAAAAAATACGGCAAGCTGCCATTGAAAGTATCCCTTGCGCCCGCGATTCGCATGGCGCGGGAAGGATTTCGCATCGACGAACGCTATCGCCAGATGAGCGAGACGCGCCTGGAGTTACTGCAAACTGAACCGGCATTGAAGAAATTATTTTTAGATGGCGGCGCAATTCCCGGTGAAAAGTTTTCGCTGCGCCAGCCTGATTTGGCGGCGACATTAACGGCGATCAGCAAATCGGGCGGCGCTGGATTTTATGCCGGCCCATTGGCGCGGGAATTGGTAAATGGCGCGAACGCGGCCGGTGGTGTGTGGCAGATGTCCGATCTCACGAAGTATCGCGTGATCGAACGTAAACCGGTTAAATTTACCTATCAAAATTTAAGTATCACCAGCGCGGCGTTGCCGTCATCCGGCGGACTCACGCTAGCGCAAAGTTTGAATATTCTTGAATACACGCCATTCGGCCGCAGCGATGCTAAGACGCAAGCGCACTATGTCGCCGAAGCCATGCGCCGCGCCTTTCAGGATCGCGCACGCTACCTGGGCGATCCTATTTTCACCACGGCGCCGGCCGATGAACTGCAAGACAAAATTTACGCGGCACGTCGCGCCATGACAATCAATCCAAATGAGGCCACGCCAAGCGCGACATTGGACGATACAGCGACGAAAAAAACCGAGGGTTCGAGCACTACGCATTTTTCCATTATCGACCGCGCCGGCAATCGCGTTGCTGGCACGCTCTCGATTAACACGCCGTTTGGCGCCGGCGTAATTGCCGGAAAAACCGGCGTGTTGCTCAACAATACCATGGACGATTTCGCCCTCAGCCCCGGCGTACCCAACGCCTATGGCTTGGTCGGCAGCGAAGCGAATGCCATCAAGCCCGGCAAGCGTCCGTTGTCCAGCATGTCACCGACGTTCGTGGAAGACGAGCGCGGTATTTTGATACTGGGTACGCCAGGCGGTTCACGTATCATTAGCATGGTGCTACTCGGAATTCTCGACTACGCCAGCAGTTCAACGTTCGATGTACAAAAAATGGTTGGCGCGCCGCGTTTTCATCATCAATACCTGCCCGATCGAATCGAAGTTGAACCAGATGGTTTCGATTCAGAAATGCTCGAGCAACTGTCCGGCCTCGGCCACAAAGTTGACATCGCGAAGCGGCGTTGGGGCAATATGCAAGCGGTTTTCTTCGACAAGAAAAGCGGACAAACAGAAGTCGGAAATGATCCGCGCGGAATCGGCGGATTGGCTTGGTACTAATCGTTCAAATTCAGGTAACATAGCCCCAGCATGAAGGGATCACGACGCTTATTTCTGAAATCTGCCGCCGCAGGCGGCGCCGGGATATTGTTGCCGCGCTATCTGCCAGCGGCTGATTCGGCCTTTGGTCCGGGCGAATTGCCGCAAGGTTTTCTCGACACGGCGACGCTGGAAAAATTGCCGGGCAAAATGCCACTGATCCGCAAGTCGTTTCGTCCGCCTAATTTCGAAACGCCGCTGTCTTACTTTCAGCAAGCGTTTACGCCGAATAACGCTTTTTTTGTGCGCTACCACGTTGCCGACATACCCGAGATTGACGGCGAAAATTGGCGCTTAAGTATATCCGGCGATGCCGCCGGCAAGACGCTCGACCTGTCGCTGAATGATCTTAGGACTCAGTTCGAACAAGTTGAGATGAACGCGTTATGCATGTGTTCCGGCAATCGCCGCGGGCTATTTTTGCCACATGTGGTTGGTGTCGAGTGGGGCCATGGCGCAATGGGCAATGCGCACTGGAAAGGCGTTCGCTTGAAAGATGTCTTGGCACGCGCCGAGCCACAAAAAAACGCTTTGGAAGTCGGATTGAACGGGGCGGATCGGCCCGTCATCGACGCTGCACCGGACTACATCAAAAGTATTCCGCTGTGGAAAGCGCTCGATGAAAGCACATTGATCGCGTACGAAATGAATGGCGAACCGCTGCCGCATTGGAATGGATTTCCCGCGCGTCTGGTCGTTGCCGGGTGGACCGCGACTTATTGGATGAAGCATCTCACCGCGTTGAATATTTCCAGCAAACCCGTCGAGGGATTTTGGATGAAGCCGGGTTATCGTATTCCGAAAGGAAAATTTCCCTTGGTCGATCGCTTCGTCTCCCAAGATACCGAGACGAATACGCCTATTACCGAAATGGTCGTGAATTCGCTATTCACCAACATGAGTGATAGCGCAACATTTGCGGTCGGGAGCAGCAGCCACGCGCGTGGCGTTGCTTGGGACGGTGGTTACGGCATCGCCATGGTTGAGGTGTCGATGGATAACGGCCAAATTTGGCGTCGCGCTGAATTGGGTGCGGATCTTGGCAAATATTCGTGGCGGCAATGGAATTTTCGCATGCAGTTTGATAAACCCGGAAAGCAAATTGTGATGGCGCGGGCGACCAATCGTATCGGCGCGACACAGACGTTCGAACTCATCGCCAATCCGGCCGGTTATCACCACAATGTGGTGCAGCGAATTTTGATCGACGTGGTGTCCTAAGCGCCATGCAAACGCGGATTGCGGCGATAATGTTGTGGCTGGCGACCTCGGCCGCCGCGCAAGAAAGCGCAATCCAACTTAAGGCCGGCGCGGGTCAAGACAAGGTCATGGCGTATTGCAGCGGTTGCCATAGCCTGGATTACATTCAAATGAATTCGCCTTTTCCCAATCGCAAATTGTGGGAGGCGGAAGTCAACAAAATGATCAATGCATTCGCGGCGCCAATTCCCAAAGAGGACGTCGGCGCGATCATTGATTATCTCACCGCGCAGTACGGAATTCCGTAAAGTTTCTGATCTAGGCTGGCTATGAAAACTTCATTTTTAGAGTTTGAGCAACCGATTGCCGAACTCGAATCGAAGATCGAAGAATTGCGTTTCGTGCAGGACGATTCCGCAGTCGATATTTCGCAAGAAATCGGCCGGCTGGAAAAGAAAAGTCAAAGCCTCGCGAAAGATATTTATTCGAGTTTAAACGCATGGCAAATTGCGCAGGTCGCGCGTCATCCGCAGCGGCCTTACACGTTAGATTACGCCGAAATGCTGTTCACGGATTTCGTCGAATTGCACGGTGATCGCGCCTATTCCGACGATCGCGCAATTGTCGGTGGCATGGCGCGATTCGACGGCCGGCCCGTCATGATCATCGGGCACCAAAAGGGCCGCGACACCAAGGAAAAAATTCTGCGCAATTTTGGCATGCCACGGCCGGAGGGTTATCGCAAGGCATTGCGATTGATGCGGCTGGCGGAAAAATTTTCACTGCCGCTTTTCACTTTTATCGATACACCAGGCGCGTATCCCGGCATCGGCGCGGAGGAGCGCGGCCAGTCCGAAGCGATCGCGCGTAATTTGTTTACTTTGTCACAATTGCGTACCCCCGTTATTTGTACTGTCATAGGGGAGGGCGGCTCCGGCGGCGCATTGGCGATCGGTGTCGGCGACGTGACGGTGATGATGCAGTACTCGACTTACTCGGTGATTTCGCCGGAAGGTTGTGCGGCGATCTTGTGGAAGAGCCCAGAGAAAGCCGCCGAAGCGGCCGAGACGCTTGGGATTACCGCGACACGATTGAAGAGTTTAGGTTTAGTCGATAAAGTTGTTAGTGAACCCTTGGGCGGCGCCCATCGCGACCCGCAAACCGCCGCGACGAATCTGAAGAAAGCGCTGCGCGAGGCGCTTAAACAGGCAGACGAGCACGACATTGGCGAGCTGATGCATGTGCGCCACGAGCGCTTGCGCAGTTATGGCAAGTACAAGGCAATTTAGCTCCGCGACGCTTTTATCCGACGTCGTAACGCAACTACGCGCCAACGTTCGACCTAATTCTCGTGTTTGCGTTGGCCTGTCTGGGGGCCGCGATTCGTCGGTGTTGCTGCATCTCGTCGTCCGCGCTCGAGAAGATCTTGCGATCCGCGTCGGCGCCATTCACGTCAATCATCAAATTAGTCCCAATGCGAATAGTTGGGCTGAAAACTGTATTGAGCTGTGTGCGCAACTCGACGTGCCTTTACAGATTGAACGCGTGAGCGTCGCCCGTGATACTGGCAAAGGATTGGAAGCGAGCGCGCGGGACGCACGCTACGCCGCCTTCGCAAAGGCCGACGCCGACGCTATCTTGCTCGGCCACCATCGCGATGATCAAGCTGAGACCGTCTTGCTGCAAGCCTTGCGCGGCACGGGTTTGAAGGGCATCAGCGCGATGCCGCTCGCCAAACCTTTCCGCGCCGACAAGCAAATCATTCGCCCGCTACTCGATGTCGCGCCGCAAATTTTGGCTGACTACGCCCAAGCCAATCACCTGGCTTGGATTCACGACGAATCCAACGACGACACGCGTTACCGGCGAAACTACATTCGTCACGACATCCTGCCGCGCCTCGCGGAACGTATTCCGCAAAGTATTGAAAGTTTGGTGCGACTGGCTCAACACGCAGCGCAAGCTCAATTACTGCTCGATGATTTAGCTCGGATCGATGGCGCTAACGTCTTGGTTGGCGATCGCTTGAACTTGCCGCGATTATTGTCACTGCCTGATCCGCGTGCGAAAAATTTACTGCGCCATACATTTGCCAAACAGTCTATTCCGAGTCCCAACGCGGTTCAGTTGAACGAAATTCTCAGTCAACTCGCCGCTAGACAAAGCGACGCTCAAACTGAAATTACGTGGGCGAATTGGCGGCTGCGATGCTATCAGGACGAGATCTACCTCGCGCCAAAAGTGACTGCCGCAAAAATGAATTGGTGTATCGAGTGGGACCATAAATCCGAATTATTGTTGCCAGAATTTTGTGGCGTATTGCGGTTCGAAAAAACCATCGGCGCCGGTATCGCCGAAAGTCGCTTGGCCGGAAAAAAACTGACGGTTCGATCTCGCGTCGGCGGCGAAAAACTTCGTCTGAGCTTCGCACGTCCGCGACGTTCGTTAAAAAATTTATTGCAGGAAGCCAAGGCGCCGCCCTGGCGTCGTGAGATCATGCCGTTATTATTTTGCGACGAGACGTTAATTTGGGCGCCGGGAATTGGCGCAGATATAGCTTATGTTGCACGGGAAAACGAACCGGGTTTATCGATTTCATGGCACGCGGAAATTAATTGATGGCCATGGTCCGGACCCGCATGGATAGTGCTTCGTGGCAATGTATAGCGGCAAAGCCGCACCGATATTACCTCTTCGAGCATAGCTTTAAAAATTCTTTTATTTGAAAGTCGGCGATGAAAAACTATTCAATTAAATTCACAGTGATTTTCGCCGCGGCATTCGCCCTTAGCGCGTCGGCGCAGGACGATTCGTTAGCGGAAAGTCGAAGCGTTGCAGTCGCGCTCATACAGCAGCTTGGCGCGCAACTCAAGACAGAAATGGCGGCTGGCGGTGCAGACGCCGCGATCAAAGTGTGCACAAAAATCGCACCGGAATTCGCAACAAAGTTTTCGCTTGAGACCGGCTGGCGTGTCACCCGCGTGTCTTTGAAAGCGCGCAATCCCTTGATCGGCACGCCCGATGCGTGGGAGCAGCAGGCCCTCAAAAACTTCGACGCGCGCGCCGCCGCCGGTGACGCAGTGGACAAACTCGAGCATTCTGAAATTGTCGACGAACCGAACGGCCGATATTTCCGCTACGTCAAAGCACTTCCGGTGCAAGCGCTTTGCCTGGCCTGCCACGGCGGCACGGAACAAATCTCGGAATCGGTGAAGTCAGCGCTGTTGCGAATCTATCCGCATGATCGTGCGATTGGGTATGTGCCCGGCCAAGTGCGCGGCGCGATTTCAATCAAGCGGCCCACGCCATAGCTGCCCAAAATTCCGCGCGATGGCAAGTTATATGGTCCTTTAGAAAAGGGAGGGATAGCGCGGCGCGTTCCCGGTGTCGAATTGAAATTCCCAGTCAGTGATGGCTGAAGAGCCGCATGGATATTGCCTCCTAGGGCATTGATTGTTTGAATTCTGAACGCTTTTGCGTAGAATCGCAACGGGAAATTTGTCGAGAGCGCGAAGATAGGCTAGAATTCGCTCCGAATTAGGCGGATAGCTCAGTTGGTTAGAGCACCACCTTGACATGGTGGGGGTCGTTGGTTCGAATCCAATTCCGCCTACCAACGAAAACCAAGAAATACGGCAACAATCGTTGGTAGTTTATGTTGAAAAAATCGTAAAAAATTCGAGCATTCCGCGCGAGAGAAAAAAAGTCGGCACAAATCCGGCGCATAAGTACGCGATCCGCTTAATGAACGTCAATGACGCCGTTGTAGGCACGCGAGTTCGTTCGCTTTGCGAGTTTGCCGGCGTGCCCCTGGGAACGAAATGGGTGATTGATGAGGGCTACGACACCGACGTCATGGTCGCTTGGGATACCTTGGTACAACGTAACATTCATAAACACACGCTAGTGCGCGCCGCATCACTAAAAATTCAGGCACTGAGTCCGCGGTTACTAAGAACAAATTTATCGTGGGGGCGGGGCGAAGTCAATCGCGATCAGCGGTGGGCCGAGGGGTTAAGCACCCATTCTGGAAACTGAATTTCTGTTACATTCACGCAAATAGTTAGCTTCAATTAAGTACTCGTATTAGGAATACGATATGAATGTTGCCTTACGATTAGTTCTGATCGCGCTTGCCGCAAGCCTGACGCTTGCGCAGACTTACGCCCAGGAGGAAACTTCCGACGGCAGGATTGCGCCCGATGGTACGCTACCGATCAAGGCGCTGCCGGGGACGCTTTCATGGGCGGTTTTGCAAGGGGTTGATAGCGCCAAGAAAGACGGGAAGGTGATGCCAAAATTCGGCGAAGAAGTAAACGCGCTTCATGAGAAAGAGGTCAAGATTCGCGGCTTCATGGTGCCGACTGAAGGCGCGACCAAACAGAAGCGCTTTCTGCTCAGCCCTTACCCACCGAGCTGTCCGTTCTGCCTAACCGCAGGGCCCGATTCCCTCATCGATGTCCAGACCAAAGAAGGCGTCAAGACGACCTTTGAACCTCTCGTGATCTCCGGCAAGCTACACGTGCTCGCCGAAGATGAGCAAGGGTTCTTCTACCGAATCACCGAAGCGACGCAGATGGAATAAACGCGTGGGCGTTGAAACCAGCATGTGTCTGGTGCGGCAGCCGGCTGCGAAAATAGGGCGTTCATTCCTGCGGAGCGAACGCCCTTCGTGTTTGATACGCACGCCGACGCGAACTCAGCGCCGGCGCCGCAAGCATAAATCCGTCAGTACGTCGCCACTGGATTGCCCGGCGAACCGGTCGCGCCGACCAGCTTGAGCGGCGCCCAACTGAACAAGAACTCGTAAGCTT
>JANNFT010000283.1:0-13842 GCA_031380185.1 Pseudomonadota bacterium | reverse complement strand
AATGGATCGAGCATGCCTTTGTTCGAACCGGCGGTGATCAAGCGCCGTTCCACGCCTAATTTTTCCATGGTCCCGGTAAAGCCAAAACCATCCATCAACACACCGATGGAACCGATCAGACTTGCCTTATCGACGAAAATTTTGTCGGCCGCGACCGCAATGTAATAGCCACCCGAAGCACAGACGTCGTCCACCACCGCATATAACGGGATCTTCGGATACTTCGCACGCAGGCGCTTGATCTCATCATTGATCTGACCCGCTTGCACCGGGCTGCCGCCGGGACTGTTGAGGCGCATCACCACACCCTTGGTCTTGCCGTCTACAAACGCAGCGCGCAGCCCGCTGATGATGCGATCCGCCGACGCTTCATTGCCGTCAGCGATCACGCCGCGCACATCGATGACCGCCGTATGATTCGCCGCTGACGCGCCGACGCCGTGGCGCAACCAGCCGAGTGCGGCAATCAATACGAAAAGCAAATAAGAGAAGGTCAGAAGCTTAAAGAAAATACCCCAACGACGCGTACGCTTTTGCTCTTCCAGAGCAGAATAAGCGAGCTTTTCGATGGTCTTGCGTTCCCAGTTGGGTTCAGTCGTGTCAGTCATGGATTTACGTCGGCTCTAGCCAGTAGAAGTTTCCGTCGCGTTCCTCCACCGCGACCTTGATCAAACTGCGCCCTTTGCAGGGCCCGCCGCAGCAATAACCGGTATCGGGAAAAAACGCCGCGCCATGGGTGGCGCACATTAAGTATACCTTGCTTTCGTCAAAAAACTCGCCCTCTTGCCAGTCCAGTTCCGTGCCTTGATGCGGGCAATTATTGAGGTAGGCGTAGACCTTTCCGTTACTGCGGATCGCAAAGGCCGCCAATTGTTTGGTTCCCCACTGCAATTCGAAGCGGATTCCGCCGCCACAGTCTTCTAGGCGGCCCGAGGCGCAGATTAGGCGTTCTCTAGCAACCATGATCGCAAAGACGCAACCGAGTCGACACAAGCGAGCGGATACAATGCCCGTAATGCGTCAACATCATGCGCGCCATAGCTCACAGCAACCGCGGCAACGCCGGCATTTTGCGCCATCAATAAATCGTGGGACGTATCGCCGATCATCAATGTATTTTCTTTGGCAATGCCTAGCGCATTCATCACGTCCATCAACATAGCTGGATTCGGCTTCGGAAAACTTTCGTCGGCGCAACGTGTCGCGTGAAAGCGATTTCCGGCGCCGGTCTGCTCAAAGGAACGTTGTAAACCGACGCGGCTTTTGCCCGTGGCCACCGCAAGCGAATGACCGGACTGCTGCAATTCCGCCAACAATTCTTGCATGCCCTCAAACAACGGCGCGTCGTGATCGCGCCCCAAAAAATGATACCGATAACGCTCCATGAATGGCGGATAATCGCGTTCGGCGAGATCCGGCAACAAATGCCGCATTGAGTCCTTCATGCCCAACCCGATGACGTAGCTGGAGTCTCGCGACGAAGGCACAGGCAACTGCAAATCTTCGCAAGCCCGTTGAATGGAGCTGACGATTAGTCCGGCGGAATCGATCACCGTGCCGTCCCAATCGAAAACTAAAAGTTGAAATTGCCGCGCCATGAAAAACTATTTGAATGATTCAATCGCCGCCTAGTGTGCACGAAAAACATCCGATGCGCCAGGAGGCAAGCGTAGTGCGACTTTCCGGGCATGCCCTGCCACGAGGCAGGCTAGACGCGGCTCGTGGCAGGGCCAATTATTTGCGTCCGTTTCCATTTCGAGCCAGGACTCCGGTAACATAAACAAGGCCAAACGGGACACGATTTGAGAATCGATGCAGCTTTATAAGTTTCAATTTGCGGCAATGGCGTGCACCAACGAAATTCAGTTGTATGCCGAAGATGAAACTACCGCGAAACGTCAGGCGCAAGCGGGTATCGACGAGGTTTTGCGCATCGAGCGCAAGTATTCGCGTTATCGCGACGACAGCTTGCTCAGCACCATCAACGCCGCGGCTGGCCAAGCCGCGGTTACGGTGGACGATGAAACCGCGGCGCTGCTGGACTACGGCGCGACGTGCCATAAGAACAGCGCTGGATTGTTTGATCTGACTTCCGGCGTACTGCGCCGCTGTTGGAATTTTCGCGAGCCGGCGTTACCCGATCCGATTAAGTTAAAGGCGACACTCGGATTGGTCGGATGGAAGCGAGTGCGTTGGCGCCGACCCCAAATAATGCTGACAAAAGCCGGCATGGAATTGGATTTCGGTGGCATCGGCAAGGAATACGCCGCAGATCGTGCGGCGCAAGCCTGCCTTGATTCAGGTGCGCGCTTTGGGCTGGTAAACCTAGGCGGCGACGTACGCATCGTCGGCCCCCATCCCGATGGCTCGCCCTGGCAAATCGGCATCACGCACCCACGTAACGATGGCCAGGTGCTCGCGCATATCGCATTATCCTCGGGGGGGCTCGCCACCAGCGGCGACTATGAACGCTATTTCGTCCTCGACGGAAAACGCTACTGCCACGTGCTCAATCCGCGCAGCGGCTATCCGGTGGCCGCGGCGCAATCGGTCAGCGTGATTGCGCCCTTGTGTCTGGTGGCCGGCAGTCTGAGCACAATCGCGATGTTGCGCGAACAGAATGCCGAGCGGTTCTTACAAGCGGAGAACGTACCCTACCTGGTGGTGGATCGCGACGGAAAAATAAGCGCCTCGCGAGTCGCTGTCGCCGGTCTCGCCTAAGGCGTAGAATTCTGACAACACACTTCACGCATTGCAAAATAATGAGCAACATCGCCCTAGTCTCATCGTTACAAACGTTTCTCAATCAGAGCGGGGTCGAGATGGAGCGCTTGTCGGCGGATGAAATGATCAAGCTGATGGTCGATTGGTTTCGCTTGATTCCGATCGACGGCGCGGCGCATGGCTCGCCCGCGGACACGATGTTGTTTCGCTATGGCGCCTGGTCAGAAGGTTGCGTGACGGGATTTAAATTTGGATTGCTACGCCGAATCGCCGTGAGCGATAGCGCCGGCGCCGAATGGCTGGCGGGCATTACGCTGATATTCGAGCCGAGCCGCTATGCCGGCGTTGCGCCGCTTAATACTGTGTCGACCGATTGGCAATCGTTTGAGGCATTTACCAACGCCATTCAAAGTTCGCCGGGATTTCGACTTTCCACAAGCGTGACGCCGATGGCGGTGATGCTCGAGTCGCAGGGTTTGCGTTAACCGCGCCACGACCCGCTCCCTGCTTGCCTCCTGGCAAGGCATGGTCTATCCGACAATGGCCTAAGGCCACCGGGTATCCATGCGTGTCTTTAGGCATATCTAAAATCGCCTTGCGAGCTTTGCCTCGTGCGGCGATCGATCATGTAAAATCCTGCGTACGTTAACAAGTATTGGAGCGAAAAAACATGAGTGTAAAAAACTGGTTGAAGCTGCTTGTCGTGGGCTGTATGGTCTGCGCGGTAAGCAACGCGATTGCTGCGTCCGACACCATTACAATAAAACAAGCGGACGAAATACAGTGGCTAGACTTTCCGGGCATGCCCGGCGTCCAATATGTTGTCATAACCGGTAACCCTCGCGAAGCGGGTTTTTACACTATTCGCGCGAAATTTTCGCCCGGCGCGATGAGCCGCCCGCACTGGCATCCAGAAATGCGCTATGTCACCGTGCTGAAGGGCACTTGGTGGGCGGGCGAAGGCGAAGTGCTCGATCCAAACACAACCACGCCGGTTAAGGCCGGTGGATTTGCGATTCACACACCCGGAAAAGTTCACTACGACGGCGCGAAAGACGAAGAGGCCATCGTGCAAATCAGCGGCATCGGCCCGAGTGGGACGAACATCGTCAGTCCGGCGCCCGAAGCGAAGTAGAAAAATTCATGTACGCCCAAGTCGTCGAAACCGCCGGCAACACACTGCGCTCCTTTGAGGAAATGAGCGTGGATGAGCGCGCGTTTCAAGCGCGCATCGACGCCGATATTCGCATCGAGCCGAAGGATTGGATGCCGGAGGATTATCGCAAAACGCTGATCCGGCAAATCTCCCAACATGCCCACTCGGAAATCGTCGGCATGTTGCCGGAAGGCAATTGGATCACGCGCGCGCCGACGCTGAAACGCAAAGCGATATTGCTCGCTAAAGTGCAAGACGAAGCCGGACACGGCCTGTATATTTATTGTGCGGCGGAAACCCTGGGCGCCTCGCGCGGCGAGTTAATCGAAGCACTGCACAACGGCAAAGCGAAATATTCCAGTATTTTCAATTATCCGACGCTGACCTGGGCCGACATCGGCGCCATCGGCTGGCTGGTGGATGGCGCGGCGATCATGAATCAAGTGCCATTGCAGCGCTGCTCCTACGGCCCGTACGCGCGCGCGATGGTGCGCGTGTGCAAGGAAGAAAGTTTCCATCAGCGTCAAGGTTTCGACCTCATGCTGACCTTGGCGCGCGGCACGCCGGAACAACAAGCGATGGCGCAAGATGCGCTGAATCGCTGGTGGTGGCCGGCGGTGATGATGTTCGGCCCGCCCGATGAGGCATCGATTCACAGCGCGCAATCGATGCGCTGGAAAATAAAACTCAACAGCAATGACGAACTACGGCAGAAATTCGTCGATGAAGCGGTGAAGCAGGCGGATTACCTAAACCTCAAAGTCCCGGACCCGGATCTTAAATGGAACGAGGAGCGCGGCCACTACGACTTCGGCGCTATTGACTGGGAAGAATTCTTTCAAGTGATTAAAGGCAATGGGCCCTGTAACCGCGAGCGCATCGCGACGCGCAAGCGCGCCTACGAAGAAGGCGACTGGGTACGCGAAGCCGCCCTGGTTCACGCCAAAAAGAAAGCAGCCCGCGAACCGGCGCGCGCCGCCTCGCCCCAGGAGTAACGAATGCAAGAATGGCCCCTATGGGAAGTGTTCATCCGCAGCAGTAACGGACTCGCCCATCGCCACGTCGGCAGTTTGCACGCCGCCGATGCCGAGATGGCGATTTGCAACGCCCGCGATGTCTACACCCGTCGCAATGAAGGCGTGAGCATTTGGGTCGTGCGCTCGAGCGATATTGCCGCAAGTTCCCCGGGCGACAAAGCGCTTTTATTCGAGCCGGCGAATAGTAAAGTGTATCGTCATCCGACCTTCTACGAAGTGCCGGACGAAGTGGGGCATATGTGACGACGTTGTTCGATTATTTGCTGCGCTGTGGCGACACCGATTTAATCCTGAGCCACCGCTTGTCGCAGTGGGTCGGACATGCGCCTGCGATCGAAGAAGAACTCGCGATCGGCAATACCGCGCTGGACTTACTCGGACAAGCGCAACTGTGGCTGAACCTTGCCGCCGCAATAGCGAATGATGGCCGCGACGTCGACCAACTTGCTTACCTACGCGACGCCGGCCAGTATCGCAACGTGTTGCTGGTCGAACAACCGAATGGCGATTTCGCTCACACCCTGACGCGGCAGTTTTTTTTTGACAGTTTCCATTATCTTCAACTCGGCGAACTATCGAAAAGCAAGCATTCGGGCGTAGCGGCGATTGCGGCGAAATCAATCAAAGAGGTGAGTTATCATCTGCGCCGTAGTCGCGATTGGGTCATCACCCTCGGTGACGGCAGCGACGAAAGCCATCGGCGCATGGTTGCCGCCGTCGAAAATCTGTGGAGTTACACCGGCGAATTGTTTGAAATGGATCAGATCGACGACGAATTGCTAAGCGCGGGAATCGGCGCCGATCTTAGCGGCCTGCGCAAACCGTGGTTGCGCGAAGTTAGCGGCACATTGGCCGCTGCCGCGCTGGACGTTCCGCAAAACGATTGGGCGCAACGCGGTGGCAAACGCGGCGTGCATACGGAGCATCTCGGCTTCTTGTTGGCGGAAATGCAATTTCTGCAGCGAGCCTATCCGAACGCAACATGGTAGCTGCGACCAAACATGCTCGCGTAGATCAGATTTGGGATTGGCTGCGCTTGGTTCCCGATCCGGAAATTCCGGTCATTTCCGTCGTCGATCTCGGCGTTGTGCGCGACGTGCGCTGGGAGCGCGATCAACTCGTGGTAAGTGTTACGCCGACCTATTCCGGTTGCCCGGCAACCGGCGTCATTGCACAAGGTATTAACGAAGCGCTGCGTGCACACGGCATAGAATCGCTTCGCCTCGAAACGCAATTATCACCGCCATGGACTACCGATTGGATTACCGACGCCGGTAAAGAACGGCTGCGGCAATACGGCATCGCGCCACCGCCCGCGCGCGGGGAGTCGAGCGTTTGCCCGCGCTGCGCATCACCAAACATTGGCAAAGTGAGTGAGTTTGGTTCGACGCCCTGCAAAGCACAGTATCAGTGCCGCGAATGCCTGGAACCGTTCGATCTCTTTAAATGCATTTGAACTGATGGCGCAGTTTTACCCACTCACTATCACCGAGGTTCGGCGCGAAACCCGTGACTCTGTAGTCGTGACCCTTGCCGCCAAAGACGAGCACCGGCAATTTTTCGAATTCATCGCCGGACAATATCTAACTTTTCGCACAACACTCGACGGCGAAGACGTGCGGCGAACTTATTCGATCTGCTCCGCCGTGCAGGACCACACGCTGCGGGTGGGCATCAAGAAAGTTCAGGGCGGACTGTTCTCGACCTGGGCAAATGCGGAATTGAAAGTTGGACAGGTGTTGGATGCCATGTCGCCGATGGGCCATTTTTATGTCCCGCTGAATTTCGCGAACCAAAAACACTACGTCGCTTTTGCCGGCGGCAGTGGCATCACGCCGATCTTCGCTATTCTCAAAACCACGTTACTCACCGAACCGCGCAGCCGCTTTACGCTTTTCTACGCGAACGAAACATCGAGTACGATTATGTTTCGCGAAGAACTGGAAGATTTGAAGAATGACTTTATGGGACGATTGAATTTAGTTCACATCTTGAATCGCGAGCATCAAGAAGTCGAATTGTTCAACGGCCTGATGACCACGGAAAAATGCGATTTATTGTTTAAACATTGGATCGACTTAAAAACGGTCGATGGCGCATTTATCTGCGGCCCGCAGCCGATGATGATGACCATCAACGCTGCGCTTCGCGCCCATGGCGTGACACAGCAACAAATCAAAATCGAATTGTTCGCGACGCCGGAAATGCTGAAGCGTAAGCCCAGCGCTGACGCGATAGTGCTCGCCGCGCATCCTGAAAGCTGCGAGGCAACCATCATCATCGAGGGTCGAGCACAAACATTCGCGATGAAAAAGAAGACCGAGACGATTTTGCAAGCGGCGCTGCGCGAAGGTTTGGAGCCACCCCATGCTTGCAAGAGCGGCGTGTGCTCGACGTGCCGCGCCAAACTGGTGGAAGGCGAGGTCGACATGGAGCAAAATTTTGCGCTGGAAGATTACGAAATCGCGCGTGGCTATATCCTCACCTGCCAGAGCTATCCCGTTTCCGCCAAAGTGATCGTCAACTACGATTACTAAAGGAATTACTTTTTTGGCGGGCGAAAAGGCTTGCTCGCCGCATTTATACAGCCAAGCAATATCGATTGGTTTCCGATTTGATTCGCCAGCAGAAATACTAAACGGGCGTTAAGCGCCGCACTGTCTTTTTCGCTCAAACCTTCGTGCGCGTTAACCAGCGCCTCGTAAAAACCATCGGGGTCGGGAATATTCGCTTCGATTTTCATATTGGCTTTCCCAGTGCTTTTTTCAGCGCGCGCCGGATACTGTGCAGTGTCAGCGAATCAAGTTTGGCGGCCAAGTGCATATCGGGACGAATCAAACATACGCAATCGCCCGTAACAGCAAAGAACTGCTTCAGCTTAGCATCGCGATCACCCAATGTCATGGAAGCGCCTCCCACGCTTGAATACACGACAAATTTAAGCAACGGTTCTTCGCGCCGCAATTGTTCGATGATTGTCGCGTCCTTTGCCGTCAGGCCGCGCTCGCAAAACCAAATCGCCAGGAAGCAATTTTTTTCTTCGAACAAATCAAGAAGTGTTCCCTGTGTTGCATCGGGCATGATCAGGGGAATATTTGGCACCGTTGCCCCGCCATTACTTGTCAGCGGCGAAGCAGCATAGCGGTAGGCGACGGACATCCGCCCGGTATTCACCAGCGGCCGTGCGAATGCATGTTCGCGCGCTAGGCTGATCACGGCGTCACGTAAAACGCGTTCGGCCTGCGATTGCGGTGACAGAAAACGCGTGGTGCGGGATGTCGTTTTGATGTTGTGTGCGGCGGCCGGATGGCGTTCCGCTTGATAGGAATCCAACAAATCTTGCGGCGCCTGACCAGTCAACACCAGCGCGAGTTTCCAAGAAAGATTTTCGGCATCTTGAATGCCGCTGTTGCCGCCGCGGCCACCGAACGGACTCATGACATGGGCAGCATCGCCGAGGAAAAATACTCGTTCGTGGCGCATGTTCTCGAGCAATTGCGTTTTATACGCATACGGCCCGACCCAGATCAATTCGAACGCTCGGTCATCACCCAATTGCTGGCGCAAGCGCGAGCGCACCACGCCCTCATTGCTGACCGCTTCGGCATCGGCGTTGGCATCCATCTGATAATCGAGACGCCACACACCATCGCCCATCGGCAACTGCCACACGGCGCGGTTTTCGTTGAACGGCGCTTCGATCCAGGTCCAGCGTTCCAGCGGCGCCTCGAGCTTGAAACGAATATCGGAAATGCACCAGCGATCCTGGCCGCGCTCTGCATGGACCGGCAACTTGAGGCCGTCGCGGATCGGGCTATTTACGCCGCTCGCATCAAGCACCCAATCGGCTTCGAGGGCGTAGTTTCCTGCCGGCGTCGCAACATCGAGGCGCACGAAATCAGTTTCGTGCTTCACGGCAATTACCTTGTTGCTCCAGCGTAAATCTGTGAGACCGAGTTCAACAATCCGATCGACCAAATACCATTCGACATAAAATTGTTGAATATTGATAAACGGCGGTTGCCTCGACACGCTCGCACTCGCCAAATCAAATGAATAAACGACATCTTGGTCCGCGAGCGTTTTGCCATGGGACCATTCAACACCTTTGGCCTTCACGCGATCATAGATGCCGAGCCGCTGAAAAATCTCCAAACTTTTTTGCGCGTAGGTGATGCCGCGCGAGGCCAGGCCGCGAACCCCGACGCTGTTATCGTCGTCAAGCAGCACCGTCCGAATTCCTCGATTGGCGAGATCGCACGCAAGCGCGAGCCCGGCGAGCCCGCCGCCCACGATCACGACGGAATAGCGCGTCTGTTTTCCCTGCGCGATTTCCGGCGGGACGCGAAATGGGTACTCGGGCAGTCGATAGCCGGAGCCTTGGGAATTTGCTTCCATGTATACCCAGTTGAAATTAAGTCGCCGCGAATTGTATCATCCCAGAAACGGCCGTTGGACGGGGTGGAAAGTGTGACCATGGCGCGTCGGCCAACGCGCGATCAACGCGCGATGGTGATTAATGGCAACGAGTTGCAACGCCGCTCTGCGGCGCCAGAATCGTGCAATGCGCCCCGTCCAACCACGGTTTCTAGGATCATTGCCATCCACTGAATTTGCGCAGCAAAGCCTGTGCCGATGACCCGATTGCGTTTCCCCGCCACGCGATATGTTGATCGGGTCGAACCAACACCAGATCGTGGCCATAGACATCACGCAGTTCTGTGTTGTCAACTTCGACAACGTCGAGCGGAACGCCCAGCGCATCTGCCGCGCCACACAGTGCGCCGACATCGGCCACCTTGTTCGCCAGCGAAAACAACGTAAATTTTCCCGCCACTTGATCCAATGTCGAGACATCTCGATCGAGCCACAGGTGCGGTAATCGTGCGCCCGGAATTGTCGATGGGACATAGCAATTCGGATCATCCTGCGGCGAGGCGCCAGCGTCGGCAATAATGTCGGAGCCGGCATAGTGGACACCTAACTGAAGTCCGGGGCAATCGAATTCCAAGCGTGCGTGTTCAAGGCAGATCTGGCCGAGTTCACGCCGAGCGGAAACGCCTTCCGCTGATTCATCTTCAATGCAGTCCGGAATCGTGATCTTGCCGATGTTGTCCGACAAGCGCGCGGCAAATTCGGTATTGCGAGTTGCGATCGGAATACGTTCTTGTTCGTAACTCGGCAGCAACGCCGGCCCGCCCCAACCTTGAATACACGCGGCGATTTTCCAAGCGAGGTTTGCGATATCGTCGATTGCGGTGTTGTAGCCAAAACCGCCGGTCGGGGTGAATAGATGCGCAGCGTCACCGGCAATCAATACGCGCCCCGCTTGGTAGCGTTCTGCGACCAAGCTATAACCTGCGGTCCAGGGCTTGCTGGCGATGATTTCGACCGGCGTTTCGACCCCCACCGCTACGCGGACGAATTCACGCACGGCCGAGTCGGCGAGCTCGTCGCCAGGGGCGACTTGCGAAAACATGAAGAACTCGTCGCGGCCATTTGCGCTGATCAAGACCGCTCGACGCCGGCGGTTAAATGTCCAATACATCGTGGCCGGCGCCCCGCCCGCGACACGATAAAGTTCCCGCGCACGAAAGTGGCTGGAGATCATTTGTCCGCCCATAAAGTCGCGCTCGATAGCGCTTTCTCCCTGATAACGAATGCCCAGCGCGCGCCGCACCAATCCGCGCGGCCCATCACAACCGACGACGTAATTCGAACGCAGGGCTTTGGTGACGCCGGTGTTTACGTTTTCTATTTTCGTTTCAACTACATCGCCGCGATCTTGAACTGCGATCACGCGCCAGCCGTAGTTTACTGAAACGCCAGGCAACGAGGCGGCATGAGCGTGTAGAAATTTTTCGACGCGAATCTGCTGCATGCGTTGCGGTAACTCGGGGGTGAACCAGGCGCCCGGTGCCGTGTCGTCCCGGGTCAAGCTATCCATGCCGGAAAGGCGTAATCGTGCTAATTCGTGCTGGCTAAGACTGGTGAAATAGGCCGTTTCGTGGCGAAAACCGATGCGGCGAATGCCTTGCACTATGCCGAGGCGGCGATAATGCTCGAGAGTGCGGGCGCCGTTGGCGCTGGCTTTCGGAAAGATCGAAGTCGCGGTATTTTGCTCGAATACGGCACAGGCTATTCCCTTCGTTCCGAGCTCAATCGCCAGCGCCAAGCCGCTTGGGCCGCCGCCGACGATAACGACGGGGAAATCGAATGTTGCGCTGGAGGGAATCGCCATGGAGAGCCGTGTTTATGATTATCTCCATGTTACCAAAAGCAAAAAGCCGCACTACAACAATGCGGCTTTTTTTCACGTTAGCGAATCGTATGGTTTGCGCCAGCCCCTCTAGCCTGCCCCGTGGCGCGGCATGGTCTGCGAGGCAGTATCCGTGCGCCTTCTGGCGCGGATCACCGTTGCCTCAGGCAACCTCACGAAGGTTGGCAAGCGCCAAATCTTCCAGCTTGGCGAATTGGCATTCCACGAATTCTTTGTACCCTGCTGCTAGCGCCGGCGCGAGTTCGTTATTTATCTCCTGCGCCAAGTTAAGAAATTGAATTTGCGGTTGGTGGTCGTTTCCCAGAGGCCCGTCGCCGATCATGGCTAAATGGTCCATGGCGTAAATGGACATTTCGTAATAGTCCATTTCTCGTTCCGGCAGAGGTCCTTCGTAGAACACGCACAGCAAGGGCGTCTCACGGTGCGCGAAGCGACGATAGTCGCGCACATTAAAATAGAGTTTGGCGCCGTTTTCCACCTCAACGCGAGTCACATGCTCGTCGGATTGAACGATAAACTTCATTGTTTTGACCTCATGGTAGGTTTGTACCTCCCTGCCCGTTGACATTATTATTGGCTCAACAAGTCAAACAGCATAGCCTAGTCGAAGCTTAGCAGCGCAGCGACAATTGTGAACATTTGTAAACTAGCAGATATCGAAAAACTTACCAGGAGCAACTACAAGAAAGCGAAAAACTTAATTAGGCTCGATTGAAAACGGCGCGCAATTCACCGACGATGCCGCGCCGGAAAGCAAGCACACAGACGACGAAAATCACGCCCATAATGACGGTGACCCACGAACCATAACTCGCCAGATAATTTTGCAAAGTCACGACGACAATCGCGCCAACCACGGGCCCGAGAATAGTCCCTAAACCGCCAAGAAGCGTCATCAGCACCACTTCACCCGAGGCTTGCCAAGTCACATCCGTCAGTGACGCCAAATGCAGCGACAGCGTCTTGGTGGCGCCGGCCAGGCCGGCCAGTCCCGCGGAAATCACGAACGCTAGTAATTTGTATTTATCGACGTCGTAGCCCAAAGAAATGGCGCGCGGCTCGTTTTCTCGAATCGATTTAAGGATTTGGCCGAAGGGTGAGTGAATGGTGCGATACACCAACCAAAAGCCAAACAGGAAAATGCCCAAGACGACATAGTAAAAAATTAGATCATTCTCCAAATCGATCGTGCCCAGCAATTTTCCGCGCGGGATACCCTGAATACCGTCCTCGCCGCCGGTAAACGGCGCTTGCAAATAAATAAAGAAAATAAGCTGGGACAACGCCAAAGTAATCATCGAGAAATAAATACCTTGGCGACGAATCGCGAGGCTGCCGACCAGGTAACCGACCGCCGCGGCAACGATTACAGCGGCAATAATGGAAAGTTCAAACGGTAATCCCATATACTTGATCGCGTAGCCGGCAACATAACCTCCGGTGCCAAGAAACGCCGCGTGGCCGAACGACAGTAAGCCGGTAAAACCGATCAGCAAATTGAACGCGCAAGCGAATAAGGCGAAGCACAGCGCTTTCATTAAAAACACGGGGTAGGCGCCGACCAAGGGCGCAGCTATCGCGATCGCGAGCAATGCCAAATAAACAATTTTTGTGTTTGCTTTCATCGCTGTTATTTCTCTCGACCGAACAGGCCGGCCGGTCGCATCACCAACACGATGGCCATGATCAAGAAAACGACGATGGCAGACGCTTCCGGCCATACGACTTTGGTAAGCCCTTCGATTACGCCTAAACCCAGCCCGGTCAAAATCGAACCGAGAATAGAGCCCATGCCGCCGATGACGACCACCGCGAACACGACGATGATAATGTTCGATCCCATCAGCGGGCTGACTTGATAAATCGGCGCGGCGAGTACGCCGGCGAATCCTGCCAGCGCGACGCCGAAGCCATAGGTCAGCGTCACCATGCGCGGCACGTTGATGCCGAATGCTTGCGTCAATTGCGGATTTTCCGTTCCGGCGCGCAGGTAGGCGCCCAGCCGTGTGCGTTCGATGACGAACCAGGTGGCAAAGCAGACGGAAAGCGAAGCGAATATGACCCAAGCACGATATTTCGGCAGAATCATGAAACCTAAATTAAACGCGCCGGAGAATACTTCCGGACCGCTGTAGGGCAAGCCCGAGGCGCCGTAAAAGTTACGGAAAAGGCCTTCGATAATCAACGCCAGCCCGAACGTCAGCAATAAACCGTACAGATGATCAAGCTTGTACAACCAACGCAGCATCGTTTTTTCAATCAACATGCCGAACAGCCCGACCGCCAGCGGCGCGAGAATTAACGCTCCCCAGTAATTAATGCCAAAATAATTCAACCCCATCCATGCCGCAAACGCGCCCATCATGTAAACCGCGCCGTGGCTGAAGTTGATGATATTCAGCATGCCGAAAATGACCGCTAGGCCAAGGCTCAGAATGGCGTAAAAGGAGCCATTGACGAGTCCGATCATGACCTGGCTGAGGACGGCTTGCACGGTTGATTCGCGTTTCTTATTTCGCTGCGAAAATTACTTCTTGACCAGCGGACATTCGCTATTTTTTAGCGAGCGGAAAGCTTGGTCACCGGGAATCGTCTGAACGATTTTCAAATTGTCCCAACGACCTTTCGACTCGCTCGGCTTCTTC